>JACMJB010000251.1 GCA_014380815.1 Armatimonadota bacterium | reverse complement strand
TCGGAGATAAGCAAGCCGGTGAACGACCAGTGAGGCTGACCTCTCCCAATCAAATAGGTACCTAGAGCAGCGCGAGGGGACTGGACCTCCCCCCGCGCCGCCGCATCCCACCCATTCCGACACGACACGGCAAAATGACACGCCGGAAAGGTGAAACGCATCATGCATTCTACCGCACGGGGGCAATCCGTCTTCCCGTACCGCACACGTGCGTCCAGGCTGGTTCCGTCAGCCCGGACGCAGATCTCCTCCGGGTTTACCCTGATTGAACTGCTCGTGGTGATCGCCATTATCGCCATACTCGCTGCGATCCTGTTTCCCGTCTTTGCCCAGGCGCGCGAAAAGGCGCGTCAGGCGACCTGTGCCAGCAATCTCAAGCAGCTTGGCGGCGCGCTTGCGATGTATGCCCAGGACCACGATGAGACAATGATGATCACGCAGGCCGGGGAGCGGCGGTGGCCACAGCTGCTCGCACCCTATGTCCGGCTGCGCGCCTTCGTATCCTGCCCCACCGCCGACTATGACCGGCCTTTGACCGGCCTCCTGACGTATCAGGAAACTATCGCCGACCCCGTTGGCCCAACAGGGTTCAACGACTACTACTATGGGCTGTATCCAAGCTACGGCTACAACCATGCCTATCTATCGCCATCGTACCTCTGCCCCGATGCCTTCGATACGCCTGACCCTGCCTGCACGGTCACGCCCAGCGCCGGTTCCGCGCACGTTTTTCCGTATCCGGTGGGGTACAGCATTGGCGGCACGCCCACGAACCCGGTAGGTGGGATCTCCCTGTCCGGTATCCAAGCCGCCGCGGAAACGGTCGCCATGACCGACAGCGTGTCCTCTCCCACCGCCTCCCCGACTGTTCTGGCCTGGGGCTATTTCGCCATCCGACCGCCGCAGCTATGGGCGAAAACGCCGCCCGCGCCGCTGGACCGCGAAAGCTACGGTCGCGTCATGCCCCGTCACCAGGCGGCAGCGAATGTCCTTTTCGTGGACGGCCACGTGAAAGCGATGCCAATTGACTCCCTGCGCGACCCGAACTTGTGGCGCGCCAAAAAGATCACCCCGTAACCCATTGATCCATCAACCTATCACCACGGAAAGAAGAACAGTCATGCGATTATTCCTGCCCGCTCTCGCGGTGGTCGCCGTCACGGCTCTCCCCGGAACGGCGGCAAGCGCCCACTACCTCTGGGCCGCCATCGAAAAAAACCAGGTGCGTTTCGCTCTGCTGGAAAACGCCAACGAAGCTCCCAACCCCCGATTTGAAACGTACGTCGTGGGGCTTGCCCCGCGCAGCGGCGGCAAAGTCCTGGTGCTCGGTTCACCTCGGAACGGCGCGCGGTACGCGGCTCTGCCGGTGGGAGAGGGAATCGTGGAGGCGGAGCGTGTCCTCAGCGTGAAAGAGCGCGGCGGAGAGGCCTATCTCCTTGCGTATCATGCCAAGGGGGCGGTATCGCTGGCGGCGGCAGGAACCAGCACGCAGGCCTCCACGGAGATTCTGGCACGCCGGGAAGGGAGAACGCTGATCGCCACGCTTCGCCAGAACCAGCGTCCCGTACCCCAAAATGAGATATTGGTGCAATGGCCCGGCGAGGAAGAGCCGCGCAGTGTTCGAACCGATGCCAACGGAGAAGCGAGAATCAACGAGTTATCGGGTACATCAAAAGCACCAAATACGCTAAATATGCAAAATATGCCGAAAACATCGGAGACATTGAGGACATCGGGGATGCCGCGCGGCTTTGTCGGGATCCGGGCGATGGTAAGCGAGGCAAAGGCGGGCGAAGCCGGAGGCAAAAAGTACGCCTCCATCCACCACTGGGCGACTCTGACCTTTCCGGTCGAGAGTCTAACGACGGCGAAGGCGGCGGTAAAAGAATGAGACCAGATGAGTTGAACGCAAAGAACGGCAGAGAGCGCCCGGTTCTCCAGCGCCGAAAGGTCGCTATCCTGGCGGCGATCGCGGCCGGTTTCGCGGTTTCCGCCTCGGCGGACCCCGCCCCCTCCCAGAGCGCGGAAAAGCAGCCCTTCACGCGGATTCTGCGGGCCTCCTACGCGGGCAGTCATGAAGTCGTCAGCGGCTCCGAGTTCAACAAGACCCTGTTCGAGGACAAGCTCACCAAACAGCAGCTGGTGACCCATCTGCAGCAGCGCGCCCTGATCCACAACGAACTGCATCGCGTTCTCATCGGAGCCGATCCCGCTCTGCGCATCCCCTACGGCGCCCCTCAGAAAAACGTGCTGGTCCTGCTGTTCAGCGATCTGATCGCCCTGGGGTCCGGCTGGCCGACCGGGCCGCAGGCACGCCCCCTGACCAGTGAGTTCCTTCAGCAGATCCGTGCGAGCGAGAAGCAGGGGCCTTACTTCGCACTGGGCGTTCATCATGTGTATTACGGCGGAATCACCAACGGCGGTCGGATGATCGGTGAGAAGATCGCCGACACGGTCCGGTTCACCTCGACTTACTACAGCAAGAGTGACGGCTACGAGGACTACCTGCCGGAGATCAACAAGGTCACGGACCCCGCCGCGCGCAAGGAAATGATCCGTGGGGGACGGGCCGCCTACCAGTACATCATCGCCTCCAGCAACGAAGAGATCTTCAAGGCGGAGAAATAAACGGGCGGACTCGCCTGGCAAAATGGCTAGGGCTGCGCTGGAGTGACCTATGTTACACTGCAAACGGTGGCCGGCCGCCCCATAAACAGGCAGCCACCAAGGTCATAACAGCAAGATGTATGTGGGCAATCGGTTCGGCGCTCGAACGATCTGGTTCTGGGCGGGGCGGAATTTACTTCAGGTAACGGCGTTGTCCACTGCGGTCTATGTCGGCTATGAGTGGCTGGGATGGAAGTTCCTCTCTATTCCGTTTCTGCCCATTGCCTCCATCGGGACCGCGGTGGCGTTCTACATCGGCTTCAAAAACAGCCAGTCTCACGACCGCCTTTACGAAGGACGGCGCATCTGGGGCGGTATCACGAACACCTGCCGCAGCTTCGGTTCACAGGTGATCGCGGTCATCGGGCGTCCCCACGTTGAAGTGCCGCCGGAAACGGTGCGCGCGACCCAGACCTATCTGCTGTACCGGCAGATGGCCTGGATCAACGCGCTTCGGGTCCAGTTACGGAAGACTCCCGCGATCCACCGCAAGCGTCGTGACGAATTGCAGCATATTGACTGGGTAAAACACGTCCACGCCGGCGATGGTCTTGCGGACGAGGCCGACACAGACGCGGTTCTGGCACACTTTTCCTGCGACCGGGAGCGCACTCTGCTCGCGGGCAAGAGCAATATCGCCGCGCACCTTCTGGTGCGACAGGCGGAGCTTCTCACGGATCTGAAACGGCGCGGCTGGGTTGACGAATACGAGCACAACGCTCTGATGACCCATATCTCTGCCTGCTACGATCATCAGGGCGGCTGCGAGCGAATCAAAAGTTTCCCCTTTCCGCGCCAGTACGCGATCTTCAGCGGCGTGTTCGTGAAGATCTTCATGGGCCTGCTGCCGTTCGGCCTGATAAAAGAGATGGCGGCACTGGGGCGCGGGGCATCGTGGATGGTGATCCCGTTCACGGTGCTGATCGCCTGGGTGTTTTACACGATGGAGCAGGTCGGAGACGCCTCCGAGGACCCGTTCGAGGGAGGCGGAAACGATGTGCCGATCTCGACGATCTGCCGCAACATCGAGGTGGACCTGCGCGAGATGCTGAACGAGACCGACCTACCCCCCCGCCTGCAGCCCCTCAACGATGTCCTTCTATGAACCGGAACCAGGGAGAGAAAAATGGAACTCGAAAAGTTATTTGAAAACAATCGGAAATGGGCGGAGAGCAAGAAAGTCAACGATGAGCACTATTTCGAGCGGCTCGCGGCAGACCAGAGTCCCACCTACCTGTACATCGGCTGCTCGGACAGCCGGGTTCCCGCCAACGAGATCATGGGACTGGAACCCGGCGATGTCTTCGTGCATCGGAACGTGGCGAATCTGGTTAACAACACTGACCTGAATGTGATGTCCTCGATCAACTACGCAGTACGTCACCTGCATGTCAAGCACATCCTGGTCTGTGGGCACTATAACTGCGGTGGGGTCAAGGCGGCGATGGAGCCGAAGGATATGGGCATCCTGAACCCATGGCTGCGCAACATCCGCGATGTTTACCGACTGCACCGCGAGGAGCTGGACGCGATCGAAGACATGTCACTGCGCTACGACCGGCTGGTGGAACTCAATGTGCGGGAGCAGTGCATCAGCGTGATCAAGACCACCTCGGTGCAGACCCTTTACACCAGCACAGGCTTCCCCCAGGTACATGGATTCGTGTTTGATCTGCGAACCGGCCTGCTCAGGGATCTGGAGCTGGACTTTCCCGCGATCCTGAAGGACATTCAAAAGATCTACAAACTGACGGAGCAGGACCTCTTTTAAGTTTAAGCGGCGGTGTGGCGCTGAGATGGCCTACAATCAGGGTATGGATACCCATTCCTCGCTCACCGCGGACGGCAAAACGCTGCTTTTGGTCGCCGATGATCTGATGTTCCCATCACGGATCCGCGAGGGTGCGCGCCCGCTCGGCTACCGGGTTATCGTCGCTGGAACAGAAGCGGCGGCGCTTCAGACCGCCTCCAGCAGCCCCGCGCCCGCTGCGATTCTCGTGAATCTCTCTGCCCGCCGCTGCGATCCCCCCGCCGTGATCCGCGCGCTGAAAACGAACGAGACGACCCGAGGCATCCCGCTTCTCGCGTTCGCCGGGCATGTCGAAAAGGAAAAGCACGACGAAGCCCGGGCCGCCGGTGCGGACCAGGTAGCGGCGAACTCGTCTGTTTCGCTGCACCTTGACCTGTTGCTGAACCGCCTGCTGGGGACCGTCCCAGCCTCCGCAGATGCCGAAGCCCTTGAAGAAGTCTGATGCCGCCGATCCCGAAAGGCAGACGACGGCGCCACCAGTGGGGGAAGCACTGCCGGGCCTTTCCCGGCGTATGGGCTGGGCGGTCGGGTCGCTTCTGGTGCGAATCGTCACGGTCGCCGTGCTGAACACGATTCTTGCCCACCAGATCCCGTGGCTGGGCAAGAACCGCGCCTTTTTGGACGCACTGGGCGGAATCCTGGTGCTGTGGCCCTTCTTCACTTCCTGGGGGCGTGTGTATGCCTGGCGGATCGCGCTCGGACGCACCTACGTGAGGGAGCAGCGCTGGGCGGATGCCGACCAAACGCTCTCGCCGTTTCTGCACCCACGCACGCGCCTGTTCTTCGATGCGACCGGGGAAGGCATCTACTGGCTCGCGACAGCCCGACAGGCCCTGGGAAAAGACGAGGAAGCCCGCCGCCTCCTGACACGCCTTCTGCGCGAGCGGCGCGGTACCTGGAGCGAACGCGCCCAGAAAGCGCTTGAGGAACCGATTTCTGGCACGCCGACGCCGGGCGCGGTACGCTGAGACCAGCGACCTATCGAGCGAAAAAGGCGGCGATTTCGATGAGCCAGGACGAGCACGAAAACGGAAGCCAGACGGACAATATACGAACGACCTCCGTTCGCCGTGTCTTTCTGGGCTGGACCGCGGCAGCTTTCATTTTGGGGGCGACCGGGGCCTATTTCGGGAAGAACGTCTTCGATGCGCCGTACTATTTCGGCTTCTTTGTCGCCTTTACGCTGGTGGGACTTGCGGGGATGTTCGCGCTTGCGGTCATGGTGGACAAACTTCAGAATCAGCGTCCCAAATAGCGGCCCGACGTGGCCCCGGCGGGGTCTCTTCGCCTTGACAAGACCCAGACAGTGCCGTATACTTCCGGGTGTTCTGTTGCTTCGACGCATCCCTGGAGGGTTACTGCCTTCGCTCTTGCGGCAATCATCTCTGTGCTGCGCCCCCTTAGCATAATGGTCATTGCAGTAGTTTTGTAAACTTCAGGTCACAGTTCGATTCTGTGAGGGGGCTTGTGTCGCATCGGGAACAGATCAAATACGGGCAGGTGTCCGAGTGGTTAAAGGAGACGGACTGTAAATCCGTTGGCATCGCCTACACAGGTTCGAACCCTGTCCTGCCCATAAAAACGAGGCCGCTGCATTCGCAGCGGCCTCGTTGGTGTCTTCAGGAACCTTTTTAACGGGTGCGCCGCTCCTGCTCGTTCAGCACAGCTCCCAGAAATTCGCTGCCGAACTTGAAGTCCTGACGGATGCGTGCCTTTAGCCCGACCTCTGTGCCGACGGAGGGTGCCCCACTGCGGCTGATGACCCAGATTTTGCCCGACCGATCCTCCACCTGGTACGCGGCGACATTCAGCAGGCCCGAAGACGGGTCCAGAACTCGCGTTACTCGCCCGGCGACCGTGACATCTTTCTGGGCATAAGACGTCGGGTCAGCGAGAATACGGCTAATCTCGTCAACCTTGACCCCCTTGCAGCCGGAAGCCACCAGAAGCAGCACGAATGCCGAAGGTGCGAAGGCAGTTCGAAACCACCGAGTCGGTTTGCTGCAGAAGCGTGATAGATCCATTGTTCATCTCCTGCGATTAGCAACGTGGCGGGCTTCCGTTCCGTGACGCTCTCCCCAGCGGCTATCGCCGGAAAGCCCAGCCGTATTCGCGGCCTCGCTTGTCCCTGCCGCTCCCGGAGATCGTCAGCGCCTCCGGATCAAAGATGCCCTTGTTGTTCCCCAGATCCCAGGCCCGCTCCACCGGGGCGTTCAGAAGGCGGGTCTCCCGGATCGTGATACCGCCATCGTCCTGCGCTTCCCCGGTGACCGCAATCCGCACCGGCCCAAAGCCCATTCGAACCGTCAAGATCCCCTTGAACTTCCCGGTGTTCGGGTTTGGGGACTCCAGCACGAGCCGCGCGACGTGTCCCGTATGGGTTCCGCGCCATACGCCCGCAAGCAGCGTGTTCGGGTCCGTGTCGGGAACACCCTCTTCCTCGCGGTCCACTGTCGCTGTCGCTGCGGTCGTCGTCGTCCCCTGGGCCACCGTGGCAGGAGATGGCGATTGCGGCGGTACCTCAGGGGACTGGAGTGACGGGCTGGGGGTGGCCTTGGGCGTCGCGGATGGCAGGGATTCCAGGGGCAAAGTCGGCATCGGCTCCGGCACCTCGATCTCGGGCTGTGCCAGGATCGTTGGGGGCGAGATCTGTCGGCGTGTTCTGGGCGACGGAACCGGAAGTGCCGACGGCGGGGAATTCGCGAGCGCGGGGGGACTGACTGCCCTCGATGTGGGCACCGGTGTGGTGGGCGTGGAGGGGGCAGCGGATGCGCCGACAGGGGGCTGCGGGCCAGGGGAAGGCGCAGTCTCGCTAGGGATCGCGGGAGCAGGTACCGCTGCGGCGGGGGCCGCCGTAGCCTGCTGCGGTTTTCCGGGGCGCTCCGCCGCATTGCGAACTGGACCGGGTGGCGGCGCGGGTGACACCAGCGGACCGCGCTCCAAGTCGGCTGCCGTGCGGATGTCGGCGACGTTCTCCGAAGCGGCATCCGGTATCAAGCGGGGCACCATCAGGAAACCAAGGGTGATCAATCCCGCAACCGATACAAGCGCGAGCGTGAGCGGCACATAACTGCTTTTCTGAGTTGGTCGGCGGCGCGGGCGACCGGGCGCCGCAGGCGACCGAACCGCAGCGGTGCCCACCGCTGCCCGAAAGGCTTCTGCCAGTCGCCGCGCGTTGGGATAACGCCCCGATGGGTCACGGAACAGGGCACGCTCCAGAACTGCACGGACCGCGGGCGGCAGATGGGGCGGTATCTCCGGCGGACCCCCGTGGGCGATCTGATAAAGCGTCGCGGGGATATTCTCGCCGGAAAAGGGAACCCGTCCAACGACCATCTCATACAAAACGACACCCAGAGACCAGAGGTCCGAAGCGGGGGTCGCCGATTGATTGGTCGTCTGTTCGGGGGAGATATAGTTCGGTGAGCCGATCATAACCCCGTTCAGGGTCACCATGGTATCATCGCCGCGCCGCGCGATGCCGAAATCGGTGAGCTTGACGACACCATCATCGCTAATCAGAAGGTTGCTCGGCTTGATGTCCCGGTGGATGATCCCGGCTGCGTGGACTGCATCCAGGCCGCTCGCGGCCTGCTCGAGAATACCGGCGGCCTCGGAAAGTGCGAGCGGTCCGCCCTCGCGCCTGATCCGCTCCCGCAGGGTAATACCCTGGACGCGCTCAAGGGCAAGATAGCGGACCGGGGATGCCCCCCGAGGGGCATCGCTGATAGGTGCTGTCCCGGTCTCGAAAATACGGGCGATGTTCGGATGCGCGAGCGTAGCGACCGCACGGCTGGCACGCTCGGCGCGTCGGGCGAGAATCTGTTCCTCGGCGGCGTCCGCGGCGGCAGTGACGACCTTCAGGGCGACGACCTGTCCGCTACGCTCATCCACCGCCTCATATACCGTCGAGGAACCACCGTGTCCTAGTTCCCCAAGCAGGCGGTAAGGACCGACATGCCTCTCCGCTTCTTCCGTCATTTCGTTTCCCTCTCCCGTCCTTATACCCAGAGGAGGGCTGTCTCGAAAAGACCATCACGCCAACGGAAACGCCTTATTTCTGCGCCGACATTGCCCGGTAATGCTCGCCGCGCTGCCACGAACTCTCCTGAACCTTCACGGTCTGCTCAAGGGTGTTCGCCCAGCTGCGGTGCATCGCCTCTTTGACGACCCCGACCAGGAGGCAGATGTCGTCATTATAGACGCCACCCGTGTACTCCTCCACACTGCGTACCAGGCGGGTTTTGAGGGACTCCGCACTTTCCACGTCCTCCTTCATCAGGGCGATCACCCGCTCGACGCCGAAAAGCTCGCGCCGATTTGGTCCCGCCTCAGTGATCCCGTCCGTATACATCGTGAAGGCATCGCCCGGCTCCAGCGGCAGAACCGCCTCGCCGTAACGCGCCGTTTCAATCGCGCCAAGAATCGGGCCGGTCGGGGGTAGCTGCTCGACGGTCCCGTCCGCCCGGCGGCGCAGCAAAGCAGGTTCTTGACC
>JACMJB010000250.1 GCA_014380815.1 Armatimonadota bacterium | reverse complement strand
GGGGCAAGCTCTCGGAAGAAGTTGACGCCGACGGCTTTTTCCTGGGGGACTCCGGCAAAGTCGCTTTCCCATTTGTTGTAGATCTGGACTTTGCCATCGTCGGCGACCTGGACGCAGCCGAAGCCGAGACCATCAATCTCCTGACGACTCATCGTAGGTAGGCGGTCCAGGATCTTGTTGGAGGCAAAGCGCCGTGCGGTCCTGTCCTGGTGAGGCGACAGGGGATCCGGGGCGGTCCTACCCGGGGTGGCCTCCAGAAGACTTGCCTTCTGCTTGGCATCCGTAATCTCGACAATACCGAAAAAGGCCACGAACTTAAGAATCCGCTGTAATAGGTTCATTTGGTAATACTTTCTACGTGACTATGCGGCTGCGGCAACGGCAAATGCCGGAATCTCGCTCACTGCGGCGGCGGGGATGGAACCAAGCTCTCGCTGAGCACCCTGGACGAGTCTCGCGACGCTCTGAAACAGGGCGACGATCTCGTCTGGCTCCGAGCGACCCAGTGCGGAATCCAACCGCTCGCGGTCGGCATACAGCATCGCAAGCTGGGCCTCCATGCTGTCAACCGCGGCCTGCTGGGCACGGAAGACGGCGATGACGTCCTCGACCTCGCCTGCTCCGATCTCGCGCTCCAGGCGCTCCCGGTCGGAGTACAGGCTGGCGAGCTGGGTCTCCATGCTGGAGATCGTCCCATTTAATGTCGCGACCTTGCCGGCAAAGTCCCGTACCCTGCGAATCGCGGCCTGCGGACTCGGCGGATCCGTGGCCGGGGAGTCATCTCGCGGACCCGTGGTGGGCCGCGCACTGAGGGCCTCTACCTGGGCCTCCAGTCTGCGGACGATCTGCACCGTGTCCGCCGCAGTCTGGACGGGCAGTTCGGTCCGGAGAAATTGCAGTTCGCTTTCCGCGGCGTCCAGCTGAGCGCGCAGGCGCTGCGCTTCCGTAGCCTGCCGTGTATTTTCGGTAATCGTTCGAGTCATAAGATATTTCTGCTGGTGTTTCTAATAATGAGTGCGTGCGGAAAGCAGCGATGCGGGACCGGTGCGCAGTCCACACTTCTGCACGAGGGTCTCCGATTCTTTTCGGGACGGCTGCCCAGAGGGTCAGCGGGTCATAGATTCATCAATTCCACCGTTGTCTCGAGGCCACCGAGCATTGCTTTGATGTCTTCAAGTTCCGCTAAACGATTCTGAAGCTCCTGAACATAGGTAACCACTTGGCTGGCTTCACTGAACCCAAGCCCCGCCTCCAGAATCGCCTTTTGCTGCTGTGCCGTCCCCGCCTCCGCCTGCAGCCTGCCCAGATCCAGGCTCAGATCGGGAAGCACTCGGTCCTCTTCACTGGTTTCGCTGGCGCCGGTGCTCACGACCTGCCAGTCCGCTCGCTCTCGCTGGATCGGCTGGGAAAGAAACCTGGTGATGTCGGATACATCCGACGGGGCCACAAACAGTTCCAGACGGCCCAGAAGCGCGGTCAGCAGGCCAGACTGATAATAAATGCCCCGATCAATCCTCCCCTCCGCGATCTGGTAGCCTGACTGCACATTGAGGAGAATCCACTGGCAGCGCACCAGGATATAAAAAACAGCGGTCAGTGTCTCCTGCTCCTCGGGATCCGGGACATCTCTTAGAACACCAAGAAAATGGTCTCGCAGTGCACTTACCGCCCTGCTGCGGGTTTCCCAGTCCGGCCCCGCCACCAATCCCGCATCACCTGCCCCGGAAGCGCTTGCTGCCTGCCGCCACGCGGCTTCCGGTTCCCAACTCTGCAGGTCCGCCGCACAGGTTCGTTCGGCGTCTTTCACCATTTACTGCCTTCTCTTTCTAGTGCCATCCTCATGACGACACAGCCTGCTCACGGCTAGGCTCTCCTCAAACTGCGCCGTATCGGTAACCGGGCGCGCCTCGACCCATGTCCGAGGAATAATTTCGCGCCCTCAGTCGGCGCACTCCCAGCTTCTGTGTGCCGGCTGGGTCCGGTCCTGCCTCTGAAAGCGCTTGTACCGTATGCATCAGCCGGTAGCGCGCAAAGGCGATATCGTCGCTGTTCGCGCTGCGCTTCAACACCAGCAGCAGAAAAAGCCCCTCCGGCATCTTTCCTTGAAGCGGGCGAATGATCTGGCACTGAACTTGAGACGTCACCAGGAGATCTTCCAGGTGATCGGACCCGGTCAGGATTCGCCCAAGTTCCGTCATCGCCCGAACGGTCTCCGCGCTGGTGCCTGCCGCAAAAGGGGTTTCCGTCTGACCCTGTGACTCGATCTGCGCCAGGTACTGCCCGCTCTTTGAGTTCAAAACAGCGGCGGTCACTACCCCATCAATAGCCATCATGGACTCAAGTGCATCTGTTAATCTGTTGATAAGTGAAGGTTCAAACATCTGAGCATCCCCGAAGATCTGTTCCATAACCATCAGTTCTTTTCTACTATCTGACACTGTCGGATTTAACAGTAAGCTTAATCGCTTTGTTCCGCAATTATTTTTGGAATCTTGCATAAATTAAGTAGATTCCCGTATGAGGTTTCGCCGGGTTTGTGATCTGAGATCTGCTTCCTTGCAAACTTCATGCCACAAAATCCCCCGGGGCACCAACGATTTTCAATTTCGTTCCCGTCTCGATTCGATCTGGTATAGTGGACGAAGCATGTACATTGACACCCCCGCCGCACTGGCGACTCTTGCCGAACCGCTCCGCGAATCCCTGACAAAAGACCCCCGACTTGCCTTTGATACCGAGTTCATCCGCGAACGGACCTATTCCCCCGTTTTGGAGATCGTCCAGATCTCCAGCGGCGACGGGAGCCTGATCGCGATACTGGACATTCCAGCCCTCAAGGGAGAACTCGGCGATCTGGGAACGCTCCTTCTGGACCCTGGCGTCCTAAAACTAGTGCATGCGGGTGGTCAGGATATGGAGATCCTCTCCAGCGTTCTGGGGGCGCTGCCGACCCCGGTTTTCGATACCCAGGTCGCGGCGGCATTCGTGGGATACAGCATCCAGACCGGCTATGGCAATCTGGTGCAGGCACTTCTGGGGGTTCGCTTAAGCAAAGACGAGGGCTTCGCGGACTGGTCTCGTCGTCCCCTGACGGCCTCCATGCGCGAGTATGCCGAGAACGATGTGCGTTATCTGCCCACGCTGCACACGAAGCTTGCGGGTCTGCTGGAAAAACGGAGCCGCGCCGACTGGGCGCGGGAGCAGACCGAACGGCTGTTAACCAGCGCCGCCGAAGAGCTGGCTCCGGAAGATCTATGGCGCCGTGTCGGCGGACGCAACATCCTGGATGCGCGCGGCCTGGCGATCCTTCGCGAGCTTGCCCGGTGGCGCGACGAGGAAGCGCAACGGCGCGACAAACCGCGCCGCTCCGTCGTCAAAGACGATTTCCTGATCGAGGTAGCCCGGCGTGTCCCTCACTCTCCCGCAGAGGTGATCGCCCTGCGTGCCGCACCGCAGAACCTGGGAGAGCGCGCGGCCAGCGCCCTGGTGGAGCGGGTCCAGATCGGTCTATCCGTATCGCCCACGGAACGCCCCCAGCCGGAGACGCCTCCCGCCCTGGACGAGCCAGGCGGGGTGCTGGTCGAACTGCTGACCGCTGTCGTCCGCGCGCGGGCGCTGGAAGAAGACCTCCCGCCGACACTGCTTGCGAATGGCGATGACCTTCGTGGCATCGCTGCCCTTCGTGGCCGGAAAAATCAAACGACCCTGGGTGAGCATCCCCTTCTGAACGGATGGCGCGGAAAGATCGTGGGAAAGCTGCTGAGCGACGTTCTATCCGGTGAGACCGCGATCGCCTGGGATTCAAAGAACAACCGCCTTCGGGTTCTGCCGGTCCGCGAGACGACCGATTGATCGGAACAAACGCGGCTGACTGAGGGGTAACCACGGACTCCCGCCCTTTTCTGGCGGATCAGATCGCCCCGGCCCGGCAAAAGGGTACAATAAGCGCCATGGTAACCGAGCAGCAGGCGGCATCTCTGATCGCCGAGATAAACACGGCATTCGACTCGCTGGACAATCCCGAGGCCGCGATCCTCGCGGGGATGCGGCTGATCGCGAAGCACTTACCCCACTATCACTGGGTGGGAGTCTACCTGCTCGACGGGGGCGTGCTGAACCTGGGGCCGTATGTCGGAGCCGCCACCGAACATACGCTGATCCCGGTCGGGCGAGGGGTTTGTGGAACCGCGGTCGCCGAGGGGCGGAACCTCGTAGTGGATGATGTGCGGACGCTCGACAACTACCTCTCTTGCTCGCTCGACACCCGCTCCGAGATCGTGGTTTTGATCCGTGACCCTGAAACAAGCCAGATTCTCGGTCAGATTGATGC
>JACMJB010000249.1 GCA_014380815.1 Armatimonadota bacterium | reverse complement strand
GCTGCGAGACCCGCAAAATAGGCACGCTCCTTCGGAAGTCCCTCTCGTTTCCAGGGAAGCGCCAGAGCGAACGCGGCCAGGATCAACGGGGCGACGCCCGCGTAAAGTGCCCACTCCGCATAGTTATTGCCGCCGGGCCGGTCACTGTTGGCCCAGTGGTTCCCCGCGCCCGGGCTGCCATAGAAGTCCGGAGCGATCAATGTCACCAATTGCCGGGGCGGCATCGCGCCGCCAGTGTAAGCGCTGTAATCGCTCAGCGTCGGCTTCGTGCCGGTCGCGCGGTGCGAGATGCGGCTGAGCGACAGCGCGGGCAGCACCTGGGGAAGGGCAAGACTGACCGCGAGGACCGCCGCTGCCGCCGCTGCCGCCGCCCAGGTCAATCCGCGCCGGACCCGAAGGGGAGGGGGCTGACCCCATACAAACCGGTGGCCCTGCCACAGCAGATACAGGCCGCCCGCGAGCATTCCATAAAACGCCATTTGGAGATGCCCAGCGAGCAGCATCATCCCCGCTGTCCCGGCGGCCCCCCCCGCGGCAAGGGGGGCGAGGCGGGTGCCCGCGAGATCGTGCGCCCGTTTCAGGAGCAGGAGCAGCCAGGGTATCCAGGCGCACACCGCAAGAAAAGTCGGCAAGGAGAGCCAGGTGATGACTGGCGCGCTCAGGACAAAAACCACGGCCCCAAATAGCGAGGGTAACCGGCGGAGTGGCAGCGCACGAAGCAGGGCGTACATTCCCCCGGCAGCAAGCAGCAGGTGAAGCGCGGCGGACAGGCCGAACGCATACCAGAATCGCGGTGGGGGCATCAGGAAGAACAGAAGATTGGGTGGGTACAGCGGGGCGGACTGCGAGTTTGCCAGCAGCGGGGTCCCGCCGCGAGCCGCGAATTGGTAGGGGTTCCAGAGCGGAATCTTCCCGGCCCGCAGGGACCGCGCCGCCTGAAGCCGCCACGGGTAAAACTCCGTGATCCCATCAAAGCGCAGCACGTTCCACGCGACCTGCTCCCGCTCCTCCGGAGCCGTGGACCGGAACCCCGGCGCGGCTTTCCAGGGCGCGAGGGAACCCAGAAGGTCGGCGGGCACGAACGCCTCGCCCAGAAAAAGGGGACGGAAAAACACCGCGAGCGGCAGCAGCAGAAGGATCACCGCCACCAGCAGGTGGGCGGTGGGGCGGCGGAGAGGAGCGCCAGTCACGGGCTAGCCGAGGTAGTCGAGGTTTTTGGTGGCCTCTTCGTTGAAAGGGTCGAGTTTGAGGACATGATCGAAGGCCATCTTAGCCTTGTCATCCTCGCCAAACATGGCGAACGTTTTGCCCAGGTCAATCATGTAAGGAACCGAAGTGGGAACGATCTGGACGGCCCGGAGCAGATGCGGCAGGCTTTCGTCCGAGGCGCGAAAACCATAAACCAGCCCCAGCTCATGGTGGGCATCCGGGTTATTCGGCTGTTCGGAGAGAACGGATTTCAGAAGTGTTTCGGCGCGGTCGTAATCACCGCCCAGCTTGCTCTGAACCGCCTGCTCGAACCGCTCCGCGATGCTACCTTCGTCGGCCATAAACCTTAACTCCTGCCTCCCCATAGCCCGCAGGGACGTTTGCGTCCTGGTCTCGTAAACCGCCCCGCACGGCAAGGATTGTAGCATTTTCCGGCTCGCAAATCAACGAGGGACCTGCCCCCACCGTCGCCGTCGCCTTCCGCGCGCCGATCTAAATCTAGGGCGCTGCCGCAAGAAGCGGATACCCCGCCTCCTCGCGAGACTTCAGATAAGACAGACAGCACTTCCGGGCGAGTGTCCGGCAGCGATTAATATACGCGGCGCGCTCGGTGACGGAAATAACCCCGCGCGCATCCAGGAGATTGAATGTGTGGGAGCACTTGCACATCAGGTCGAAAGCCGGGTAGCACAGATTGGCGGTCTCCAGAATGCGATGGGCTTCTTTTTCATGCATCTCAAACAGTTGAAAGAGGTAAGCGGTGTCCGCGGTCTCGAAGTTGAAGACGCAGTTCTGGATCTCCGCATCCTGCTCCATCTCTCCGTAGGTAATCACGCCGCCCTGCGGGGTCCGTGCCCAGACGATGTCCCAGATGGTCGGGGCATTCTGCAGCAGCATGCAAAGCCGCTCCGTGCCATAGGTGATCTCGGCGGCGACCGGTCGGCACTCCACGCCGCCCATCTGCTGGAAGTAGGTGAACTGGGTGATCTCCGTGCCATCCAGCCAGACCTCCCAGCCGACCCCCGATGCCCCCATCGCCGCGGACTCCCAGTCATCCTCGACCAGGCGGATGTCATGCTCTTCGGGACGGATGCCGATAGCGCGCAGCGACTCCAGGTAGAGGTCCACAATGTTCTCCGGCGACGGCTTCATGAGGACCTGGTACTGGTTATACCGCTGGACCCGGATCGGATTTCGACCGTAGCGACCGTCGGCGGGGCGTCGCGACGGCTGCACATAGGCAACGTTCCACGGCTCCGGCCCGAGCGAGCGAAGGGCGGTCGCGGGGTGCATCGTCCCTGCTCCGACCTCGACATCGTAGGGCTGCACGACCGCGCATCCCTGCGTCCCCCAGAACGCGGCCAGCTTGAAAAGCAGATCCTGAAAGCTGAGGCCGGTCAGGTCAGCGGGAGACATCAGGGGAGACGGGGGCAAGTCGGAGAGCGGAGCAGGTCCACTAACGAAAGGCTCAATAGCGGTCATGACCTCATTTTAACACCCGCGAACCCCGGTTGAAAACCCCGCCGATACCGGAAGAGCGCCGTGGTCGTCCGTTCGGAAGGGCGATTTTACATATTTGCTGTGACTTCCCGGCGAAAACGGTGTCTTTGTAAGCGTATGAAGCAAACTGCCCTTACTGCTGTGTGCCTCCCTTTTGACATTTCGCGTGCCGGTTTGACACCCCCACCGCGGACAGGTACAATCCAGGCACCGTGACCACGCAATCCACGCAACCCATACGGGCAGGGGAGGGTGGTCCCACACCACCCCCCGTGCCTCATCCCGCTCCCCCGGAAACGGTGATCTCGGAGGCGGAGTACGTTATCGAGGAAGCGGGACGCCTTTCGGTCGGCGTGGTTCGCGATATTGTCGTGGGCGTCGTCGCCTACTTTGGCGAGGCCATCTACCTCCTTCTGCAAACCCTGCGGGCACTACGCCGTGGGGTCAACCTTCCGGACCTCCTGCGTCAAATGTCGGTGATCGGGGTGGAGTCCATTCCCATCGCGCTGCTGACCGTGGGCTTTTCCGGGGCGGTGCTGGCGCTTTACACGGTGGGGACTCTGCAGCGGTATGGGGCGAGCAACCTGGTCGGAGGGATTGTCGCGCTCTCGATTGTCCGGGAAACCGGTCCGATCTTGACGGGCGTCGTGATCGCGGCCCGCGCTGGGTCCGCCATCACCGCCGAAATCGGCTCCATGAAGGTAACCGAACAGATAGATGCGCTTCGCTCCATGGCGCTATCCCCGGTCGAATACCTGGTAGTGCCGCGCCTTCTCGCCGCCCTGATCACGCTGCCGCTGGTCTGCGTCTTCGCGGATATGGCGGGAGTGCTGGGCGGGGCGATCGTTGCCGCCTCGAACGGCGTCTCCTTTCCAGCTTACCGAGAATCGCTGCGGCTGCTGATGGAACCCAGCGGCTCGGACATCACGCGCGGCCTGGTGAAGACGGTCGTCTTTGGAGTGATCCTGACCCTGGTAGGCTGCCGGGAGGGACTGGAGACCAGTGGGGGAGCCACAGGGGTCGGACAGGCGACGACCCGCTCCGTGGTGCTGTCCATTGTGCTGATCTTTGTCGCGGACTTCCTGCTGACCTTTCTGCTGTTCAATAGCGGGCTGTTCTAGCCTTGGCCTTCCGAACCCCCAGCCTCGTGGACGAAACCATTGCCCCGAAAATTGACATTCGTGACCTCCATTTTGCCGTGGAGGGGCAGCAGATCCTCGCCGGTGTCTCGGTTGCGGTGCGACCGGGCGAGATCCTTTGTGTCATGGGGCTTTCCGGGGCGGGTAAATCCACTCTGACACGCTGCGTGGCGGGCCTGATCAAGCCGACATCGGGCCAGATCCTGGTAGATGGCGAGGACATCGCGCCGCTCCCCGAGAACGAACTGGCGCGGGTACGCGCCAAAATGGGGGTCGTGTTTCAGTACGCCGCTCTTTTCGACTCGATGAATGTTTTCGAGAATATCGCGTTTGGGATCACGCGCGGCCCGCGCCGTGAAGAAAACAAGCGGATGGCCCGGATCACCCTGATCCGCCGTGTCGCGGAACTGCTTCATGCAGTCGGTCTGCCAGGAATCGAGAAGAAGCTGCCCTCCGAGCTTTCCGGCGGGATGCGCCGACGGGTCGGACTGGCGCGCGCACTGGCAACGGACCCTGAGATCGTTCTCTATGACGAGCCGACTTCGGGCCTCGACCCGGTCACGGCGGCGTCCATTGACGAACTGATCCTCTCCACCCGCGACCGGAACCGGGTCACCAGCATCGTTGTCTCCCATGATATGGGCAGCATCTACCGCATCGCGGATAAGATCCTGTTGCTGTATGAGGGCCATGTACAAATACTTGGCACCCCGGACGAAGTGCGGCGGTCAGAGGACCCGGTGGTTTCGCAGTTCATTCACGGCGAGATCAACGGGCCGATCCAGGTACGCCGTCGCTGAGCAGTCCTGGCTGCGAACTCTGATTGCCTCTGATGAACCCTGACTCCCGACAGATAACCCCTATAACGCATGAACAAACGCCTCCGTCAAAATTTTCTTACCGGTCTTGCCGCCATCGTCGGGGTCGGGGCGCTGGTCTTTGGGATTCTCTGGCTGAGAAACACCCTGTCTTTCGGGCGTAACACGCACTATGTCGTCGTGTTCGATGATGTCAAGGGGCTTTCCGCCGGGTCCTTGATCCAGATGGCGGGGGTAAGTGTCGGCAAGGTAGACGCGGTCGGGTTGACCCGTGATCTGCCGGGCTTTCCCGACAACAAAGCGCGGCTCGACGTCTCGATCAATGCGCCCTACCAGATACCGCAGGGTTCACAGTTCTTGATCAAGTCGCCTCCTATCGGCAGTGTGAATGTGCTGACGATCACCCCGAACCCGCAGACCGCCCCGACGATCCCGAATAATACGGTGCTTGCCGGGGTGGCGACCGCCGGACTCGATGATGTGATCGCCCAGTCCCAGCCGCTTCTCGGCGATGCGCAGAAACTGCTGGCTTCTCTGAACCGCTCCACAGACGCGGTCGGGAAGTTCGCTACCGACGAAAAGGTGCAGCGCGACCTGCGAATCACCCTGCGAAAGACCGCCGAAGCCTCCGAGTCGCTTCCCCGTCTGCTCCGCCAGAGCGAGCGTCAGCTCAGCGTCCTTTCCGCGCAGACCGAGGCGCTGCTGATCAAGGTGAACCGCGCCGCCGATAGTGGGCAGAAGATCGCGGTTAATACGGAGGGGCTGACGGGCGATTTGCGCCTGACCCTGAACGAAAATCGCAGCGGTCTGCGCTCTCTGATCCAAAATACCAGCGAAACGGCCTCCTCGTTCGCTGGCCTCGCGGACAACTTGGCGAGCACGGTCGGCAATCAGGACCTGCAGAAAAATCTGGTCGCCGCCACCAAGAACCTCGCCGACATCACCAGCCGCCTGGACGCCACTGCCGCGGACTTGAACCGCCTCTCCTCCGATCCGCGTCTTTCCGACGATGTCCGGCAAACGGTCTCGACGGTGCGTGAAACGGCGGACAACCTGCGCCAAACGACCGTTTCCGTGCGGAATCTCGCCGCCCGTGTCGAGACAATCCGGATTCCGGGCGAGCGCCGCCGCACGCCGACCGCATCCACGCAAACGACCCCCTCCCCGGATTCTCCGCCGCGCGCGCCCGCTCGGTTTTCGGATACTTCGCTGCTTGAGCCAGGGTTGGTCTTGGACGCTGTGTATGATACAACGTTGTCGCGCCTGCGCGTGGACACCAATTTCACGCTGCTGGCGGGCAAACCGGGCAGTTTTTATCGGCTTGGCATCTACGATTTGACCGAACGTAATCGGTTCAACCTTCAGGTGGGGACCTCCAATCGGCTTCCGGCAAATTTCGCGCTTCGGTACGGAATCTTTGCCGGAAAGCTGGGCACGGGAATTGACTTCCGAACTGGGCCGGTGGATCTGCGTCTGGATGCGTACGATCCGAACCGGTTTACGCTGAACGCCCGTGCCAAAGCCTATCTGAACGCTGATTCCAGTATTACCGCCGGGGTGGATTCCATCGGCAAAGAGAATCGTGCCACCGTCGGCGTTCAAATCCGAAGATAAAGAAGGTGTACAGATGAAGATTATCCTGCAGCAGGATGTGTTGAAGGTCGGTAAAGAGGGCGAGGTTGTGACCGTCGCAGATGGTTACGCGCGAAATTACCTGTTCCCCCGAAGGCTCGCGATCGAAGCCGTGGGCGGCGCTCTGAAGAATATCCAGATGCGTCACGCTCTCGAAGAGCGGCGCACCGAAAAGCTCAAGGCGCAGGCGGACCAGAATGCCGTCGCGCTCGAAGGCAAGACGGTCAAGGTGCCGGGCAAGTCGGGAGCCGGTGACCGTTTGTACGGTTCCATTACCGCCCAGGACATCGCCGATGCGATCCAGAACTCGCTGAGTATCGCGGTAGATAAGCGCAAAGTCCAGATCCAGAACCCCATCAAGGCGCTGGGTACCTTCACGGTTCCGATCAAGCTGCACCGGGATGTGACCGTTCCGCTCACTATCGAGGTCGTCAAGGCTGCGTAAAGGCGGGCGTCTTTAGTTGGCAATTGACCGTTTCGAGGATGGGTCAAGGGGAAACTACGGAGGGCGCGGTGGAAACTTTCCACCGCGTCGCCGTTTTTCGCCGGGTGGCAGCGACGGCGATGATGCGGCGATGTACGGTCGCATCCCCCCTCAGAATATCGAGGCCGAGATGGCGGTTCTCGGCGCGATGTTGCTGGGGGACCGAGGGGCGATCGAGAAGGCGACCGAAGTTCTGCAGCGTGAGGATTTTTACCGGGAGGTCCATGCCCACATCTACGAGGGGATCGTCGCACTCACCGAAAAGGACGAACCAGTTGATCTGGTGACCCTCAAAGACGAGCTGAACCGGCGCGGCAACCTGGAGTCGCTGGGCGGCGTCCCTTACCTGATGGCTCTCGCTGACTTTGTTCCCACGGCGGCGAACGTTTTGTACTACGCCAATATCGTCGCCGAAAAAGCCATTTTGCGGCGCCTAATCGAAGCCTCCGGGCAGATTGCGGGCATGGCTTACGGGGAGGTGGACGAGGTATCGGCGCTGGTGGACACCGCCGAGCGTACTATCTTCGAGGTCGCCCGCCGCCGCACCAACCAGGCCTTCACCCCGCTCCGTCCCCTTCTCAACGAGGCTTTCGAGAAGATTGATACGCTCTACCATGAGCGCGGCATCACCACTGGCGTGGATACTGGCTTCACGGATCTCAACTACATCACTTCCGGCCTGCAGGACGGTGATCTTGTGATCCTTGCCGCAAGGCCCTCGATGGGAAAAACCTCCCTTGCCATGGGGATCGGGCAGAACGCCGCGCTGCGAGCGGGCAAGAATGTCGCGGTGTTCTCCATGGAAATGAGCAAGGAGTCGCTGGTTCAGCGCATGATCTGCTCCGAGGCACGCGTGGATGCGCACCGACTGCGCACTGGCTATCTCCAGGACGAGGACTGGACGCGCCTTGCCGAAGCCGTGCAGCGGCTCTGGGACGCCAACCTCTACATTGATGACTCCAATGACATGAGTCCGCTGGAGATGCGCGCCAAGTGCCGCCGTCTCCGGGCAGAGCAGGGCGCGCTGGACCTGGTGATCGTGGACTACCTCCAGCTCATGCACGGCAGCAGCAAGAACACGGAAAACCGGAATGTCGAGATCACCGAGATCGCCCGTGGCCTGAAGGGACTCGCCCGTGAGCTTCGCGCCCCGGTGATTGCCCTGTCGCAGCTCTCCCGCGCGGTCGAAAAACGGGAAGACAAACGCCCGATGCTCTCGGATCTCCGAGAAAGCGGCGCGATCGAGGCAGAGGCAGACATCGTTGCATTTATTTACCGACCTGCGTACTACGAACGCAAGGAAGCCGTTTCCGAGGATGGGGACAACAAAGCCGATGAGGAGCGGCGGCCCGGCGAGTACGAAGGGGAGGAAGCGGAGATTATCATCGCGAAACAGCGAAATGGGCCTACCGGAACGGTGAAGCTGTCGTTTTTGCCGAAGTATGCCCGATTCGATAATCTGGCGGAATACCGTGAGGAGTCTCCTTTTTGAAAATCCTGGTGGTGGGCGGCGGGGGCCGCGAACACGCGCTCTGCTGGAAACTGGCCCAGAGCCAGGAAGTCCACAAGATCTACTGTGCGCCAGGAAACGCCGGAACCGCGCTGGTGGCGGAAAACGTCCGCATCGCCGCGGATGATATTGACAACCTGGTGCTGTTCGCCGATCATCAAAACGTGGATCTGACCGTGGTCGGTCCGGAACGCCCGCTGCTCCTGGGAATCGTGGACGCTTTCGAGGCGCGGGGTCTGCGGATCTTTGGTCCCTCGCGTGAACCGGCGATGCTGGAAGGGTCCAAGGCGTTCTCGAAGGAGATCATGCGGCGGGCGGGGATCCCCACCGGCGACTTCGCGGTCTTCGAGGATACCGGAAAGGCCCGCGATTACCTGAAAGCGCAGACGTTCCCGATTGTCGTCAAGGCCGACGGCGAGGCGGGGGGAAAAGGCGTTGTGGTCGCTCAGGACTTCGCGGAGGCGGATAGTGCCATTCGCCGCTTCATGGAGGAGCGCATTTTCGGCGCATCCGGCGACAAAGTGGTGATCGAGCAGTGTTTGTTTGGCGAGGAGGCCAGCGTGATGGCGTTTGTGGACGGCGAAACGGTCATTCCGATGACTGCGGTGCAGGACCATAAACGTGCCCTGGACGGCGATCTGGGTCCGAACACCGGTGGCATGGGGGCCTACGCTCCCGTTCCCGCTGCGCCGCTCGCCGTGGTGGAGGAAGTCACCCGCCGGATTCTTCGCCCCGCGGTGGAGGCGGTCCGCGGAACCGGTATCCCGTATCGAGGAATCTTGTACGCCGGGGTGATGCTGACGGATGCGGGACCGATGTGCCTGGAGTTTAACTGCCGCTTCGGGGACCCGGAAACCCAGGTCGTTCTTCCGCTGCTGACCAGCGACCTTGCCAGCATCTTCTCCGCCGCGGTGGACGCGGAGCTGGAAACGGTGCCCGTCAAATTTGCCCATCGCTCCGCGCTGACGGTGGTGCTGGCCTCCGGCGGCTACCCCGGCGACTACGAGGTCGGAAAGCCGATCACCGGTCTGGATGCCGCCTCCAAGCTGGATGCGGTCGCCGTTTTCCACGCGGGTACCCGGAAGAATGACGAAGGCCAGGTGGTGACAACAGGGGGGCGCGTGCTCTCGATCACCGCGACCGGAGAGACCTTCGCGGAGGCGCGGGAGCGTTGCTATGCTGGGGTCCGCCGCATTCAGTTCGAGGAGATGCAGTACCGCACGGACATTGGATACCGGGCACTCTGACATGGGGGTTCTGTCTGATCTTTACCTCTGTGCTGAAGCCGACCCGGAACCCGGCGTCAAACCGGACTTCGAGATGCCGGGCGTGACCTCGCTCCATCTATCCCTCATCACGGAAATACTGACCGGTCAGCCGTGGGATGAATCCATGGATGAATTTCAAAGCCGAGCCGCAGCGGAGGGTACCCTCCAAGATGGCCCCTGGCTGGATACCCTGCCTTCGGCACTGGTGGAAGCCCTGTCGCGCATCGAGCCATCAGATATCAGCGGGTACGCTTTGCACCTGAGTGACCTTGAAGACTTCGACGAGAGAGGGACGGGAGAGATGGCGGAATTGCTGACCGGGCTTGCGACCCTCGCTCGTCGTGCTGTCTCCGAACAAAAGCAGGTTGTCCTCTGGTCAAGCCTGTAGAACCAGCACGTTCGGCGCTAGTCGGTTGATCGGTCCCCAAAGCGGCTGTTCCAGGGCACTGTCGTAAGCCCGGAAAAGCGCCGCTCCCGAACATCGGTTACAGTAAAGACATCATGTCGCTAAGATCCATTTCCGCTATAGACGGACGCTACGCCGCACAGACCGCGTCGCTTGCCGAGTTTTTCTCTGAATACGCGCTGATCAAGTTTCGTGTGCTGGTGGAGGTCCGCTGGCTGATCGCCCTGTCCGAGTCGCCGGACATTCCCGAGGTCCGCGGCTTTACCGCGCCGGAGATGGAATTTCTCGATCGTCTCGCCACCGATTTCAACGAAACGGACGCGGAGCAGGTCAAGGCATTCGAGAAGACCACGAACCACGATGTCAAAGCCGTCGAGTACTTCGTCAAGGAGCGACTGACGCAAACCTCGCTCGCCGAGGTGCGGGAATGGGTCCATTTCGCCTGCACATCCGAGGACATCAACAATCTTGCGTACGCTCTTATGCTCAAGGGCGGCATGGAGACGGTGTTCCTGCCGCTTACCGAGCGGGTCATAGGCGGTGTTGCCGCACTTTCACATGCGACCGCTGACACCCCGATGCTGGCGCGGACCCACGGTCAGCCCGCCTCACCGACCACTGTCGGCAAGGAGCTGGCGGTCTTTGTTTACCGGTGGCAGCGCGCACTGCGGCACCTGCGCGCGCAGGAGTATCTGGGCAAGATCAACGGGGCAGTGGGGAACTTCAATGCCCATATCGCCGCGTACCCCAGCGCACCCTGGGAGAAGATTGCCCGGCGCTTCGTGGAGGGCCTGGGCCTGGTCTGGAACCCGCTGACCACGCAGATCGAGCCGCACGATTCGATCGCGGAATGTTTCCATGCCATCATCCGATTCAACAATATCACGCTTGATTTCGACCGCGATGTCTGGGCCTACGTCTCCCTTGGCTACTTCAAGCAGCGACTGGTAGCGGGCGAGGTCGGCTCCTCCACGATGCCGCACAAGGTCAATCCGATTGACTTTGAAAACAGCGAGGCGAACGTCGGGATCGCGAACGCGCTTCTGGAGCATCTGGCGAGCAAACTGCAGACCTCCCGCCTTCAGCGCGATCTATCCGATTCGTCTGCACTGCGGACGATGGGGACCGGGTTCGGGCACGCGGTGATCGCTTGCAATGCCCTGTTGCGGGGACTGGGGAAACTGACCGTGAACGAGGCGGCTCTTGCACACGATCTCGGCGCCGCCTGGGAGGTGCTGGGCGAGGCGGTACAAACAGTGATGCGAAAGCACGGTCATGCAAACCCGTATGAACAGCTAAAAGCGCTGACACGCGGCGCGGCGATCACCGAGAGCACGATGCGCGCCTTTATCGAGGGGCTGGATCTGCCCGACAGTGAGAAGGACCGGCTTCGCGCCCTAACACCGGCAGGGTACATCGGCATCGCGCCCGATCTGCTGAAACACCTCGAAGCGTAGCAAGGAAGCAGCCTGAGATGCAGATGTTCCGTAAAACCGCTGGACTGATTGCCGCGCTGCTGGTCGCGGGCATGGGCTGCCTGCTCTACTTCAGCGGACTGCCGCTAGCGGGGATGCCGCTGTTTTTGGGGGGGATGGCGCTTGTTGCCTGGCAGGGGGTCCGTCTCTTCCAGAGCCGCCGCGATCCCTACGACCTGAACCGTCTCTGGGAATCCGAGCCGGAACCGGGCGACGAACCCGACGAAGACTGGCACGGCGACAAAGACACTGTTTATTGCCACAATTGTGGTCATGCCGTTCCGGAGCCGTTTGCCCGCTGCCCGGACTGCGGTCTGACAATTCGCTGAGGCTTCAGAGCGCACCCGGCGCAGTTCCCCTTTGGCTAGGGCGCGGACTCTTCCAGACCACGGAACAGATGCCCGATGCGGTCCGCATCGTGGGACTCGATCACCGCATAGGAGAGGTCGAACGCGACCGCCCATAGCATCGTGACGGCCTCGGCCTCGGGCAGATCCAGGACCCGGGCGAAGAAGGTGCGCATCACCTCTTCATAGGATTTTGCGGACTCTTCGACCACGATACGCCCGTCCCCATTGACACCAGGAGTCAGAGGAACCGGTGTCTCCGCTTGAAGATGGTCTAGAAAGTCGCGGACAGTGGCAGGCGACGCTCGGTGCAGATCGTCGCCGAACGCGCGCCGTACCTTTTCCCGAAACTCCTCAACGGACATCTTCTCGCGGTTTCCTGTCTGAACGGGGTCGCTGCGCTGCGGGAGGGATCAGAGGGACCGGGCGCACCAGCGCCACGGATAGCGGCGATAGGTGCGCCCGTCAAGCTCCTGATATTATACCATCGCTGCCGCGCTGCTGGCAGTTACTTGAAGGAGACCCTCATCAGGTCCAGCAGAGCAGGCGGGACGACTTTCAGCGTCGCGGTCGCCTTGACGATATCCACTCCCTTGACCTGGGTACCGACCAGAGCAGCCATCTGACCGAACTGTTTCTCCTGAACCAACTCCGCCGCCTTGACGCCCACTCGCATTCCGAGAACCCGGTCAAACAGGGTCGGGGAGCCGCCGCGATGGACATGACCGACAACCGCCGAGCGCGTCTCCCAGCCGGTCCGCTTCTCGATCTCGTCTGCCAGGAACTCGCCGACACGCCGCTCGCCGAGCTGAACGTGCCCAAACGAATCCACGACCTTCTCCCCGCTTTCGGACGGCACTTCCGTGCCCTCAGACGCCACGATCAGGGCATATTTCTTGCCTCGCGCCTTGATCGCGTTCAGGTGCGCCGCCATCGCCTCCAGATCGAGCGGCTGTTCAGGCAGGGTGATCCAGTCCGCACCGCCCGCGAGGCCTGTGTACAGCGCGACCCAGCCCGCGTGGCGTCCCATGACTTCCAGCACCATCACCCGCCGGTGCGAGCGAGCCGTATCGCGCAGTCGGTCGAGTGCCTCCATGCCGACGCCCGCGGCGGTATCGAAGCCGAAGGTGAAATCGGTGTCATTCAGGTCATTGTCCATCGTCTTGGGCACGCCCACGGTCGGGACGCCGTGCTGGGAGTACAGCTTTGCCGCGACACCCAGGGTGTCCTCGCCACCGCAGGCGACGATGGCGTCAAATCCGGCGCTTTTGATGTTGCCAAGAACCGCGTCCAGGTCCTCCTGCTTCTTGAACGGGTTGGTGCGCGACGATCCCAGGATCGTGCCGCCCTGATAAATGATCTCCTCGACAGAGTCGAGGGTCAGCGGCTCGTAGTTTCCCTGGACCAGCCCGCGCCAACCCTCCTGAATGCCCACGAACTCGAACCCGAAATCCAGCCCGCGATACACGACCCCGCGAATCGCAGGGTTCAAACCGGGGCAGTCACCACCGCCCGTCAGGATGCCGACTTTCATAAGCGAGAGATAACTCCTATCAGTATTCGGCCCTCTGCTCTCCCTGGGGGGAGCAGAGGGCCGCAGGTTTCTATCGTTCCGGCTCTAGGATACCGTAATTCCCGTCCTCCTGGCGATAGAGAACATTCACGTCGCCGCTTTGTGAGTTCTCGAACACAAAGAAGCTGTGAGAGAGCAGTTCCATCTCGTTGACCGCATCGCCCGGGGACAGGGGCTTGATCCCGAACCGCTTGTGGCGGACGATACGCCCTGTCTGCGCAGCCTCCTCCTCCAGTCCCTCGATCACGACCGGCGCGGTCCGGGGACTGGAAACCTCGCCATGGTTGCCGTAGTGGTGGTGGCTGGTCTTGACCGAGCGATCCTTGTATTTCTGCATCTGGCGCTCCAGCTTTCCCGCTACCCGGTCAATCGCCGCGTAGAGGTCATCGCCGCGATCTTCGCAGCGAACCTTGACGCCATCTCCTTCAAGCTGCACCTCGACCCGGTGCATCTTGCCCTGGATCGTCTGCGTCACCACCGCAGTGTGCAGACTATGAAAGTGCTTGGTCAGCTTATTGACCCGCTTGTCGGCATAGTCCCTTAGCGCCTCCGTCACCACGACACCCTTGCCGCGTACCTGAACTTGCATGGTCCGTCTAGCCTCCTTACGCCGGTTCCGTTGTTTGTTCGCGATGCGCCAGAATCAGCGCGGTCGCGTGAACCGCGATTCCCTCGCCGCGACCCACAAAACCCATTCCCTCGTTTGTGGTCGCTTTGATGCTTATCTGAATGGGCAGGATGCCCAGTGTCTCGCTGATTACCCTTCGTATCTCTTCTACGCGCGGACCGACCTTCGGGGTTTCGGCCAGCACCATCACGTCCAGGTTCCCAACATGCCATCCCGCCGTGGCAAGGAGCGCGCCGACTTCGCGTAGGAATTCTGTGGAGCGTCGGTCCTTGTGGCGATTCTCTGAGGGGGGGAAGTGCCTGCCGATGTCGCCGAGGGCCGCAGCCCCCAGCAGGGCGTCGCAGACGGCATGAAGCAGGGCGTCCGCATCGGAATGCCCCTGCAGTCCGCGCGCTGCTTCAGGAAAGTGAACCCCACCCAGGTACATCGGGCGGCCCTCCGCAAAGGGGTGGACATCGTAGCCATAGCCGATGCGGAAGGGTAATCGCACCGCCCCCGCCTGGTCCCCAAGACTTCTCTCCCTGAGGCTTCCCTCCCCACGGTTTTGCGCAGCCAGGACGGCATCAGCCGGGAGCGCCTTCTGTCCTTCGGTGGGGGGGAGCATCGTGGCGGCGGGGCGCGGGGAAGGGAGACCTGGCGACAGGGAAGGGGGGGTGTTCCTTCGCATCCAGACCGCCTCGACAAGCGCCAGGTCTTCGGAACGGGTCACCTTCAGGTTTTCCGATGACCCGGGCAGGATCTCCCACGGCAGGCCCAGGCGACGAACAAG
>JACMJB010000040.1 GCA_014380815.1 Armatimonadota bacterium | reverse complement strand
GAAAGGCGCGTCTTCTCCCCGCCCGATAGAACCATGATCGGCTTTTCGAGGTCGGCTTCGGAAAATCCCATCGCGGCGAGCGCACCCAGGAGGCTGGCCTCCGCCTTATCCCCGCCCGCGAACTCGAAGCGGTCCACGGCGGCAGCGTAAGCATCGAGTGCGTCGCTATCCTGTGGGGTGGCGGCGAGCGCCTGCTCAGCCTCGCGAAGCTCCGTTTCGGCGTTTTTGAGCGCGACGAGCGCGGTCAGCGCCTCCTCGCGCACGGTCCGCTCGTCGCCAAGATCCGCGATCTGCGACAAATACCCGATGCGCACCCCACGCGCCAGATGAATATTGCCTCGGTCCGGCGTTTCGCGGCCCACCAGCATCTTGAGCAGGGTGGTCTTGCCGCCGCCGTTCTTGCCGACGATACCGATCTTTTCGCCACGCCCGACGCGCAGGCTGACGTTTTCCAGGACGGTCTGCGCCCCGAAGCCTTTGCCCAGACCGCTAATCGTAAGGATGCTCATCTTCGATTAAATTTTATCAGAGGCGCGCGAACGCTACCCTTGGCACACTCCGCAGTAAAGCAGCCAAGAGGAGGCAGCAGCATTCGAAACATCACCCGCGAAACACTACCCGATTTACTGAAGTCGCCGGGCTTGAGCACTCACCGGTGCAGGCACCAATGGCAGGGGGAGCGACCACCCCCGAACTGTTCGCTGCGGTCAGCAATGCGGGCGCGCTGGGATCGTTCGCCGCCACGCTTCTGCGGCCTGCCACGATCACCGAGTGGCCCGGCTCCAAAGCGTCCTGACCGGGGCCATGCGCCAGGCCGCCATGCGGCAGAACCGAATGGAGTACCTGCCTCTCTGGGCGGGGCAGGGGTCCGCGAGAATCCGCCCGATGCCCGCCGCCCGTCTGGTGCAAATCCTTGCCGAAGAGCTGCAGTCTATTCTGCAGGACGCGATCATTCCTCGGTCATCGTGGTAACGCAGAGCAGCAAGCTGGCAAAGGCTTGACAGCCAGAACTCAAGGCCGTATACTCCCTGATAACTAATTCGACCAATTTACTCTGTTTTTGCTGACCAGAAAACTGGAGGCCGACGATGCAAAGGCGAAAGCGACGCAGTTCGCTGGGCTTTGCATCGTCGGCCTTTGTTCTATTTAGAAGGAAGCGTGAACCACATGACACCTTGGACTGGAGTACCGCGCGCAAACCAGGAGAGTTCCACCCCTGGTATAAGCTCCAAACGACCATTGTTTTCGGGATTTACCCCGAGATATTGCTCCGCATTTACGTTAATCGAGCTTCTCGTCGTAATCGCAATTATCGCGATACTGGCTGCGATCCTGTTTCCTGTCTTCGCGCAGGCTCGCGCCAAGGCGCGTCAGTCTGCCTGCCAGTCCAACGAGCGGCAGATCGCGCTGGCGATCCTGCAGTATGCGCAGGACTATGACGAGACTTTCCCACGTGCCAATTTTCGCGACACGCCCACGACCGTGGTCACCTGGTACTACACGATTGATCCCTATATCAAGGCGAACTTCCCCGCAAATGTAGCGTCCGTCGGCGAGCAGGTTCTGAGTATTTATGCCTGCCCAGACTATGAGAGGACCGACCTCGCTGGCACGAAGACGCCGTCCCGAAGCTACCAGGTCAACACCCACTTGATGTCCTCATATATCGCGGTGCCGGTTCTGGAGTCTCAAACGCTTCCCGTAGCCACTCTCGCAAGCGTCCAGTCTCCGTCCCAGGTTGTTCTGCTGAATGAAGGCAGCGGGATCACCGCCTGGACAGAAGGCATAGACGACACCGCGGAGCCGCGTTACAACGGAGTTCACATCAATGTCGCTTATGGCAGCATTGCGTATGCTTACGGCCGTACCCGTCATGCCGGGGGTGCCAACTATACCTTTGCGGACGGCCACGTGAAGTGGGTCAAAGCGCCTTCTCCGAGCTGGACCGGCTCCGGGGCCGCTGCCGTACCCACGAAGGCTGTCAGTGGGGTCACCTACAAACGGACCACAAATCTGTCCGCGACCGGCTGGTTCAAGGAAGGCGAATGACAAGCCCCCGAATCGCGCTGACACGGCGCCTTCTGATCCGCACGGCACTCGGCGGGGCCACCGCCGCCGCACTGACCGGTAAGATGCCCGGATTATTGGCCGATACAGGCTCTGCCACGACCGGTGACGCAAGACGGTTCCTGCGCGGTGAAGCCTTGTTTCGGGATGTCGAAGCCTATGCCGCGCTCGGAGAACACCGCACGGCAACCTCTGCCGACAAGCGCACCGGTGAATGGCTCGCTGAAAATCTACGGCGGGCCGGGTTCAAGCCGGAGTTCTTGCCGTTCACCACGCGGCAATTTTTTCCGGAGACGGTACGGCTGGAAGTAGGAGGACGAGCCGTCTCCGCCTTTCCGCTCTGGTTCAGTAAGCCCACAGGTACTGCGGACCTTTCCGCCCCGCTGGCTATGACCGAGGACTCTAAAGACAGGATCGCCCTTGTCAGTTTCCCCTTTGATCATGGAGCCAGCTTCGGGTCACGCTTCGAAAACCTGCGGCGGGTAGAGGCCGCGATCGCCGCCGGGGCTAAGGGGATCATCGCGGTGACGGAGGGACCCACCGGGGAACTGATCGCTTTGAACGTGTCCCCATCGCAAACGGCGATTCCGATCCCTGTGCTTCTCGTGGGCGGGCGGGAAGGAGAGTGGCTGCAAAAAGCGGCTGCCCAGGGAGCGCCGACACGTCTGCGGCTCCAGGCACGGGAAGAGGCCGCTTCCGCGGCGCGCGGTGTAGTGGCGACCTATGGCAGCGGACCGCGCCGGATCGTGGTCTCTACCCCGCAAAGCGGCTGGTTCCGATGTGCCGGGGAGCGCGGTCCGGGAATCGCGCTGTTCCTGGCGCTGGCCCGCTGGGCCGCGGCGCGCAGCACGCCGGGGGTCACCTATGAGTTTTTGTCGAACACCGGGCATGAGATCGGTGGAACCGGGATGCAGAATTATCTCCGCACCCGCGCTCCCAAGCCAGGAGAAACGGCCGTCTGGCTCCATCTGGGAGCGGGCATTGCCACCTACGACTGGGAAGCAGCCAAAGGGTCTGAAAAACCGCGGCGTAAGGACACGCCGTATCCCGGTCGGCGGCTGACCGCGAGCCCGGATCTGATACCACTGCTGACCAAAACCTTTGAAACCGTATCCCATCTGACTCCGAACCCGCAGCCGGTTGGCGAACTGGTACTGGTTCTTCGGGCAGGCTACCGCGCCTTCGGGATCGCTGGCGATCACCCCTTTCATCATACGCCAGCGGATCTGCCGAGGACCACTTCTCCCGCTCTGCTGGAACCGGTCGCCCTGGCGCTCGCGGCGACCCTCGATCAGCTCGGTAAAGGAGATCCGCCCGCCGCGTGATCCAAGCCTGATCTTCGGTATCTTGATCCGGGCCGAAAGTTCAGGCCATTCCGCGCTTCGCCTTCCACCAGAAGGGGTTGGCAAGGCGGCGGATGGCATTCGTGCCGCAATGGATTTCGCCGGAGCGCACGTGGTACGGCTCCCAGATATCCATGAAGTGCAGGGTCAGTCCCAGGGGGGCGAGCGCCTGACGGGTGGCGCGTCGGAAGATATCCTCGCCGTCCGCGACCGGGCCGACTGGGTCCGGGATGAAGACATGGGTTCCCACCACGAGGCTGTTGACGCCGCTGGGGATGACCGCGAGACCGTCCTGATAGAGTGCAGGCAGCGCGACTATCTCGCGGTCCCCGATCCCAAGCCCCTCTTTGATCCGCGCGCGCGCCTCCCCCAGGGCACGTTCGATCGCATCGGTCTCCGGCGTCCGCGCGACGTTCTTTAGAAGGTCCCCGGCGGTCGTTTCGCTTTTGCCTTTGCCCGCGAAGACCGGGGCGTCGCCATGCCCCGCTTTCACCGCCTGTTCCAGAAGTGTGCGGGCAAGGCCGGGGCTGGGAAGGACGGCCCGGAAGCCGGGGCGTCCCTTCGCCGGGACAAAATTGATCAGTTCGTCCACGTGCCCGATGGTCAGCCAGGATACATCGAGAATCAATGGGGGCCACTGGACCCGCTGCGCCTCCAGAAAGGCCATTAAATCCGGATGAATACCTAGCTCTTTCTGATGCCCGGTCAGAATGCGCCCACAGGGAAATTCTTTGACGGGAGGACTGACCTCCAGGTTGCCGTACCAGTCGATCCAGCGGGTGCTGGGCCGGGGTGCGGCCGGGGCGACACAGACCGCGTCCGGAAGGGACCGGATAAGATGATCCGCGACAAAGGCATCCAGCGGGGCGGTCTTGATGCCGTCGTGTTTGGCGCGAAGCCCCAGCAGCGGCGTGACCGTCTGACGGATGGTTCCCTCCGGGCCGGGAATCGGCGAGCGCCCGATCTCGACCGTGTCCTGCATCCACACATCATGCGGGATCTCCTCAAATTCCATCGGTCGCAGTCTTGGACGGCCGGGAACCGTGATAAGGAGGCGTTCCATCTCGGCGACAAAGCCTTTGGACAGGCTGCTGCGAACCACCAGAACCTCCTCGACCGGGTCCAGCGAGGAGGTCAGCAGGATCGGCGCGATCCGGCAGCGAACCGGGCGGCGTGGTTCACCAGGGGAATTCGCGATGCCGACACTGAGGGTGAAATCGTTTCCAAGCGATCCCCGTTCCGCGCCGGTTCCCGGCAGAGCGGCAAGCCCTACTTCCAGCGCCTCGCCGGGCGCGGGGCCGGGAACAGTCCACGATCCTCTCGCCCCCAGCGGCTGCCACGCACCGCCCCCCGCCGGACGCGCCCAAAGGAAAACGCGCTTCTGCACCCCGGTTTCGTCTATGCGTAGATCCAGCAGGGGGGTGGTACTCCCCGCGCCGTGCGAGACCTCCAGGCGAAGGATCGCCGGGGTGTCAAACCCGCTTCCGGGCGTCAGGGACGGTGGCAGCAGCGGCACAATGAGGAACGCGGACGGGGCGGGGCGGGGCGGCAATGGGTCCAGTTGTCCCCGGTGCCGCCAGTCCACCCGCAGAGAAAACGATTCCGGCGAGGCAGGCTTTGGCATAGGTCAGTATAACACTGCCTGCCGTCCACAGGGACCGCTGCCCTGCCTCGCGAAAATCCGGTAAGATGAATCGCGTTTATGAATGTACTTGGTATTGAAACCTCCTGCGATGAGACCGCCGCCGCTGTGGTCGTGGACGGGCGACACGTTCTCTCGAACGTGGTCGCATCGCAGATGCGGGAACATGCCCGTTACGGCGGGGTCGTTCCAGAAGTCGCTTCGCGCCGCCATGTCGAGCAGATCAACCGGGTCCTCCAGGCCGCGCTTGAGGACGCTGACCGGACCCTGTCCGAGATTGACGCCATCGCGGTCACCAATCGGCCTGGTCTGATGGGCGCGCTGCTGGTCGGGGTCTCGGCAGCAAAGGCGATCGCGATGGCGCGAAACCTGCCGCTGATCGGGGTCCATCATATCGAGGCGCATCTGTATGCAAACTTCCTGGACCCGGACCCGAACCGCGCCAAGGCGGATTTTCCCGCTGTCGCTCTGGTGGTCTCCGGCGGACACACCGACCTATTCCACCTGCGCGCCCACGGCGATTACGCCCTGATGGGACGCACCCGCGACGACGCCGCGGGTGAGGCGTTCGACAAGTGCGCCCGCCTGATGGGCCTGGGTTATCCGGGGGGTCCCGCAATCGAGGCGGCCGCCCGGACCGGCAACCCGAAGGCTGTCTCGCTGCCGCGCGGCGCCCTGCCGGGAACCTGGGAGTTCTCCTTTTCAGGTCTGAAGACCGCCGTGCGCCGTGCTGCTGAGGCCGACCCCGCGCCCTCTGTCGCCGACCTTGCGGCCTCGTTCCAGGAGGCAGTCGTGGAAGTTCTGGTCGCTAAAACCGTTGCGGCTGCGGCCTTTGTCGGTGTCAATCGGGTTTTTCTGGCGGGAGGGGTCGCCGCGAACACCCGGCTGCGTGAGCGGATGCAGGCCGCCTGTGATGCGGCGGGACTCGCGCTGTTTTACCCACCGATCCTTCTCTGCACCGACAACGCCGCGATGGTCGCCGCGACGGGTTATTTCCATCTGCAGGCCGGACACGCTGACCGCCTGACTCTGAATACCATCGCTTCCGAGTCACTCGCGGTCATAGCGACGCGGTGAACCTTCTCGTCTACAACTTGCTTCTCCTCCTGCTGTCACCGCCGCTGCTCCTCTTCCTGCTTTGGCGTCTGGCGAACGGCAAGGAGGATCTGGCGCACTGGGGGGAGCGCTGGGGGGCGTTTCCCCTAGATGTCGCGCAGAGCCGGGGGGCGTCGCCCCGGTTCTGGGTCCACGCCGTCTCGGTCGGTGAGGTGATGGCGGCGGCTCCCGTGCTCCGGGAACTGCGACAGCGCTTTCCCGACGCCCTGATCGTCCTATCCACCACGACCATCGGGGGGCGCGAGGTCGCGCAGAAGCAGCCGCCTGCCGATGAGGTCCTTTACTACCCGCTGGATTTCCCGCTGGTCATTGACCGCGCCTTGCGGACAGTCCGTCCCGATGTCGTTTTGCTGATGGAATGGGAGATCTGGCCGAATTTTCTGACCCGGGCGAAGCGGCAGGGGGCGAAGATCGCTGTCCTGAATGGGCGCATCTCGGACAGAGGACTGCGGCGTGGGCAAAGCCGCTTCGCCGCCTTCTTCACGGCACCGGGCCTGGCTTCCGTGGACCGATTCGCGATGCAGAGCGAGGAGGATTCCCGCCGCGCGGCCCTGGTGGGCGCGGACCCCGCCCGCATCGAAACCCTTGGCAACACCAAGTTCGATGAATCCATGACGCCGCTGACTTCCGCCGATCGCGATGCCCTGCGCGCGGACCTTGGTATCCCTCCCGGCGTGCCCGTCTGGGTCTGCGGCTCCACCCGCGAGGGGGAAGAGGCGCTGATCGCGGAGGCGGCGCAAAAAATCTGGCAGCGGGTGCCGAACCTGTTTCTGATCGTCGCCCCCCGCCACCTGACCCGGGCGGACGACGCGGCGGCGGCCCTGGAGACCACCGGGCGTGGGGTACGTCGGCGCAGCACCACCGCATCTCCCCCTCTTGTCCCACGCTTGCCCGGCTCTCCGGACCCACCCCGGCGTGGGGCAAGAAGAGGGGATGTCCTGCTTCTCGACACTTTCGGCGAGCTAGCCCGCGTTTATGCGGTCGCGGACGCTGCGTTTGTGGGCGGCTCGCTGCTGCCGTTCGGAGGGCAGAGCGTGTTCCAGCCGCTGGCGCAGGGGGTGCCCGCGCTCTTTGGTCCGTATATGAACAACCAGCGGGACATCGCCGCATTGGCGAAAGCGGAGGGGGCCGGATTCGAGGTGGCGGATACGGCCCAGCTCGCGGCGGAGGTAACACGACTGGTCTCGCGCTCGGAGGAAGAAAAAGCGGAAATGTCACGGCGGGCCAGGGCGCTGATCGAGCGAAACCAGGGGGTCGCGGTCCGGTGCGTGGACCGGGTCGCGACGCTGCTGCGGGAACGGACCCCGTGACCGTGGCGACAGCGCATCGTGACCGTTTTGTGGAGGGGGTCCTGCACGGGGGGAACCGGGGCATCGGCGCGACCCTTCTGCGCGGGGCGCTGACGCCGCTCGCCTGGCTGCATCAGGCGGGGCTGGAAACATATCTTCTTCCGTATCGCAGCGGCCTTCGGAAACGGTATCGCCTGGAGGTTCCGACAATCGCGATCGGCAATCTTTCGTCGGGAGGCACGGGCAAGACACCCATGGCGCACCGGGTCGCCGGATATTTGTGTGGGCAAGGACATCGGGTCGTGGTGCTGTCGCGCGGGCACGGTGGCAGCAGCGAGGGGGGGCGAGCGCCGCGCATCGTCAGCGATGGAAAAACGGTCCTTCTGACACCGGATGCGGCGGGTGACGAGCCGGTGCTACTGGCGAATCTGCTTCCTGGTGTTCCGGTCGTCGTCGGGCGAGACCGGCGGGCATCGGGGCGGCTTGCCGTGGAGCGGTTTGCGCCCGATGTCCTTGTCCTGGATGATGCCCTGCAGTACTGGCAGCTTCACCGTGATTTAGACATCGTGCTGCTGGACGCCCGCCTCCCCTTCGACAACGGCTTCGTTCTGCCGCGTGGTCTGCTCCGAGAGCCGCCTGCGCACCTTTCACGGGCGAGGATCGTCGTGTTTACCCGTGCCGACCGCGCCGCGCCGGACGCTCTGAAACAATCTATCGCGCAGGTGCGGCGGCTCGCCCCAAACGCGGAGGTCTTTACCGCTGCCCATGCGCCGGTCGGCTGGGTCCGTGTGGGGGAAAGCGCGGTCCTGCGGCTGGACACGTTGCGGGGGCGGGAGGCGCTCGCGTTCTCTGGGATCGCGGAGGGGGCGGCGTTCACGGAAACGGTTCGCGGGCTGGGGGTGAACGTGACCGATACGCGGGATTTTGAGGACCATCATGCATATACGGCCCTTG
>JACMJB010000039.1 GCA_014380815.1 Armatimonadota bacterium | reverse complement strand
TTCTCTTACGTTGGGGTGGACGGCGAACCGGTGACCGACCCGAAGATCCTGGAGCGGATCGCCGCGCTCGGCGTTCCGCCCGCCTACACCGATGTCTGGATCTGTCCGATTCCCCACGGTCATCTGCAGGCGACTGGCCGCGATGCCAGGGGGCGCAAGCAGTACCGTTATCATGCGCGCTGGCGGGAGGTGCGTGATGAAACCAAATACGACCGGATGCTCGCGTTCGGGGAGGCTCTGCCGCAGATTCGTGAGCAGGTGGAACGGGACCTGGCGCGGCCCGGCTTGACCCGCGACAAAGTGCTGGCGACGGTCGCGCGGCTGCTGGAGCGGACCCGAATCCGGGTCGGCAACGAGGAGTACGCGCGGCAGAACGAATCCTACGGCCTGACGACGTTGCGATCCGATCATGTGGAGGTGAAGGGGACGAAGCTGCACTTCCAGTTTCGCGGCAAGAGCGGCAAGGAGCACGCCATTGATATTCGGGACCCGAAGGTCGCGAGAGTGGTCAAAAAGCTGCTCGCGGTGGACGGTCAGGAGCTGTTTGAGTACGTGGACAGCGAGACCGGACTGCGCCACTCGGTCACCTCCGGCGATGTCAACGAGTACCTGAAGGCGACCGGCGGGGGAGAGTTTACCGCCAAAGATTTTCGCACCTGGGCCGGGACCATCCTGTGTGCCCTCACCCTGACGGAGTCCGAACCCAACGACAACGACGGGGACACTGCCCGCGAAGCAGGGGCGAAAAGGAACATCGCCGATGCGGTGAAGCGGGTTTCGGAGCGGCTAGGCAATACGCCCGCCGTCTGCCGCAAGTGCTACATCCACCCTGCTGTCCTGGACTCGTACCTGGACGGCTCGCTGGGCATATCCGTCACCGCTTCCACCGACGAGAAACCGACCGGCGACGATGGACCGGGCCTTTCCGCCAGCGAGGCGTCGGTTCTCCGCTTCCTGCGCGGCAAACTCGCGAAAGCAGCCTGACCGTGTCCCGACCCGCAGCCGGTGCTCTGTTCCGAACGGAGCACCGGCTGCGGCCCGCGTTTCTACTTTTGCAGGTTTGGAGGTCTGCCTGCTCCGTTATGCTGCCCGATCTTTCGGTCGTCCTGAACGGACTTGGTGTTCTCGCCGTGATATTGCTCGGTAACTGTCTCGCTCTGGTCCCGCTGGGGGGCCTCGCCCTTGCCGGTATTTGTCGGCGGCTTTACCTTGTTTCCACTTTTCTGGCTCATCTCACTTCTCCTTTTGCCTGTCTCTGGCGCATCCCGCGCCAGGCGACCGACTGTGGCTGCGCCCCTGCGACCGGAATTCGGTACAGCAGATACGGCTTGCGTCGCAGATCTTTACCGTTGTGGAACTGCGTCCGCCGGTTGAGCTGATTGCTCGTGTAGTAGAGATACCCGTCGCGGGCGATGCTGATGGAGTCCGGCCAGATCATGGCCGGACTCCGTGCGATCGTTTGGTACCCGCCTCCGGCGAGCCGCATTCGGAGGGCATCGTGTTCATAATCGGTCAGAAACAAACGACCGCTGGCGTCCGCTTCGATCCCGTCGGAGGCGAACCCTTTATCTCCGAGAGGCTTGACGGTCGCCACGACCGCCGAAGTCTCCTGGCCATTATCCGCGAGTGCTTTCGTGGAAACCTGATACAGCGTCCGCCCAGCATTCGGGCAATAGTAAAGCTGCTGCCCATCGCCCGATAGCGCGAGGCCATCCACGCCGGTCTTGTCGTGGCTGGGAGGCATGCCCGGCTTGCGGATCAGAAGCGGCTGGCCTTCCACCGTCGCGGTGAATTTCGGGGTCGCCCTTACCGACGGATGATTGTCCAGGCGACGAAAACTGTTCCCCGTCGCCAGATCCACGACAACAATCCCATTGGGTCCTGTCTCGGAGGAATCCGTAATGAACGCAGTGCCCTCCGTGCCAATAAACGGGTCAATACGCACATCGTTCAGGTAGGCGTTCGGACCGGCGGTTCCGCTGGGGAACGCAATCACCCGCGTGATCTTGTTGGTCTCAAGGCTGATACAGACCAGTTTTGCCGCGCCGGTGCCGGGTTTGATCGGATCGGTTCTGATCTTGCCGGTGTCGAGCGCCCAGAGTCGGTTCTGATCGTCTACCGTGATTCCCTGAACAGACAGCAGCCGCTCTGTGGGACGCTTCTGGTCAAGTCTATTTACGGTCGCGCTGGGAAACGGCATTATGCGCCCGTTCTTAAGCTCGCCGAGCGTCTGCGGTCCCACGTCCATAGTACGCGGAAACGAGACAAAAATACGCCGGTCAGAGGAAACCGCGACGCCGACCGGCACAGGGCCATAGAAAGTCGCCACGATCTCCGGTCTGCCGACCGCCGCGCCGGTAAATGCCTTGTCTCTCAGCGGCGCGGCAGTCCCGGTGGCTCCTGCCAGGGTCATCGCGGCGACCGCGACCGCAGTGGTTCGTCGTATCTCCAAGGGATTTTCCTTTGTGTCCGAAGACGGTGCGGACCTGTTCTGTGGGAGTTATTACCCACCCCCCTTCACCCGGAACCGTCCGGTGGTCAAATCTACACCGTCTTCAGAGCGCTGAGCAGCGCGGCATGGAATGCGGCGGGCGCTTCGATATGCGGGATGTGGCCGCAGCCTGGAATCTCTACCAGTTTCGCGCCGGGAATGTCACGAGCCGCGGCCCGGCCGAGGGCGGGGAAATCGCCGAGCGCGGCTTTGATTCTGGGATCGGTGACACGATCCCGACCGATCGCGGTGCGATCCTGCTGTCCGATAATCAGCGTGGTCGGAACCGTGATCTGGCGGAACTCAGAGCGCACCGGCTGCTGGTAGATCATCTGGCTGGTCAGCGCGGCGGAGCGGGCGTAGCGCGGATACTCCCCAGAAAGGCGCATGCGGGCCGGGGCCTCGACAAAGCGTTCGTAAGCGGGAAGCCACCGAACAAAGTATGCCTTGCGATACGCCCGAATCTGCGCCACGGTCTGCCTCATCTCGTCCTCCACCAGCAGGTCCGTGGCGCGAAAGGGGACCCCGGCGAGGCGATAATCCTCCAGCCCGATGGGGTTCTCCAAAACGAGCTGCGACGCGCGGTCGGGGTGACCGCGAACAAAGCGAACCGCGAGCATGCCGCCCATAGAGTGCCCGACAATCGCGGCGCGTTCCACCTTGAGAAAATCCAGCAATGCGGCGGTGTTGTCGGCGAGCAGATCAAAGGAATAGGCGAGATCGGGCTTGGACGATTTCCCGAACCCGATCTGGTCCGGCACGATGGCGCGATAGCCGTTGTGTGTCAGCAGCGAAACGGTTTCGGCCCAGTACTCCCCGTAGAAATTTTTGCCGTGCAGCAGAACTACGCTCCTGCCGTTCGCGGGGCTGACCGGCGCGGCATCTATGTAGGCCATGCGGCACGCTTCGCCCTGGAGAGTAAGCGGCAGAAAGCGAACGGGAGCGGCGAAAATGGGCCTCCGCATAGTGTGGTGCCAACTCTACCGCACGGTCGAAGCTCACCAGTGCCTGCCGCGCGGAGATGCGGCAGGCACTTCGATTGCGTCAATCGCTTTTTGCTGTTCTGAGTTGGCTGTGCTTCTCCGTATTTCGATCTCGTTCATCTATCCCTCTGATTGCTCCTATATTCACCGGATGCCCCGGTTTTCCCTGCGAATATGCGGGTTGCCTATCTACTGCGAAGGAGGCAGGCGGATTCGGAAAATCAATCTTAAAATTCTTATTAGCGTATTATTCTGAACAAAGAATCTTGAGGGGTTCGCACCGTGCCGAGATAATAAAATTATTTGCGGCTCCAAAAACGCGGTCTGTTTTGTTAGTAATTTCAGCGACGGATATTCCCGGTTGAACGGCGACTATTTCATAGA
>JACMJB010000248.1 GCA_014380815.1 Armatimonadota bacterium | reverse complement strand
GTAGTCTTTGCCGATCAGCAGAATGTTAACGCGATCTTTGCCCGGGAACTGCCCTCTGGGATCACGCAGCGATCCGATCACCGACGATGCCCCGCCGCTGCCGCCGATCCTGCTCACGTTCGACCAGAGAATGCCGCCAAAGACCGCCGCCACGGCGAGAACGGCTATCAGGACCACCCCACCGATACGCCGGGCGGGCGAAGGGCGCCGCTTGTTCTCGTTGCTGGGGCCGATAGGTTTACTGCTTGTCATAAATTCTCACTGGTGATTCACGCGAGGAAACTGTTCACTTTTACCATGTTTCGGGCGTTAATAATTCCCACCTGACGTGTTCCGTGTTGGCTGCTGCCCGAATTATAGGGCGGAATCGTCGCTTTTGTTCCTCTGCTGACGAAAAGCACGGGGCGTGACCCCAGTGATCTGTGTAAAACGGCGGGAGAAATGAAACTCGTCCGCAAAGCCGAGTGTCTCCGCGATCTCCCGATTGGTGATACCAGACCGGTACCGAATCAGCGCTTTCGCGGCCTCGATACGATACCGGGCGCGGTAGTGCGCTGGGGTCGTTCCCGTGGCCTCACGAAAGCCCTTACGGAAGGTCTCATAGGACATGTTTACTGTGGCGGCGACCTCGGCGAGCGGCAGATCGCGCCCCAGATCGGTCTGCAGCATTCGCTCCGCCTGAATCAGCCACGGCACAGAAGGACAGAGAATGGCAGCACCCCGGCCCGAGGACACGCTTTCGGAAACGCGAAGCAGATCGCCGAGCAGGGTCGCGAAGTCGGCGGTCTGCCGGGCACGCTCCTTGATTGTCAGTGTCTGACGCTCCAGAAGGTGCTGCACCTGCTCCGCCCACGCCTTAATTGCGGGTACGTCCGCGCGCAACACCGGGTTTTCCGGCTCCAGCAGACCGGCATCGCGCCACTGATCGAACATGGGACCGTCGAAGGTTATATAAAACTCGTCCCACGTCGGTGTCGTCCGGCCCGGCCCGTACCAGTGGGCAAGCTCCGGAAAAACGAGCACCGCGTCTCCCGCCTTCAGGTCGACTCTGCGCCCGTTGATGTCCCGGTAGTGTCCGGTTCCCCGCAGGAGGCACATCACCGCATAGCTGCCATAGACCCGCAGGGGGCGTACCGGCAGGATGCCGCGCCCGTTACGGATGGACCCTGCCAGACGCAGGTGCCCAACAGGTGTCGTCACCGTGTTTTGGTACAGAAGCTGATGGAGCAGAGCCGATTCGTTGTCTTTCGCCTGTTCTGCTTCCATGCCAAATTGTACACGTTTTTGACCATAAAAGTCATTCTCTTTGGCAATTTCGACTGTTAAAATCCATGTATGGCAAAACGCCACCAGGAGTTTTCTCAATGTCGACTACAGTTCAGGAAGAACAGACTCACGCTTTAGAGTCGCTGCCCGCGCTCGATTCCGCTTACCCGCTGACCGCAACGCAGATCGCGGAGTATCAGCAGGAGGGCTTTACCTTTCTGCGCGGCGTGGCCTCGCCGGAAGAGGCCGCCGCCTACCGCACCTTTATCACCGGACTGACCGACGAATATGCCAAAGGATACAAGCCGCTTGATCAGCGTGACACCTACGGCAAAGCCTTTATCCAGCTTTCCAATATCTGGTCGCGCGATCCCGCCGTGGCGAAGTTCACCCTTGCGCGGCGCTTTGCGCGTATCGCCGCCGGGCTGATGGGCGTCGACGGTGTGCGTGTTTATCATGACCAGGCCCTGTACAAAGAGCCGGGCGGGGGACACACGCCGTGGCACCAGGATCAGCAGTACTGGCCGCTCGATGGCGTCCCGTGCGTCACTCTCTGGATGCCCCTGGTCGATGCCGCCGAGGATATGGGCACAATGCGCTTTGCCGCCGGATCGCAGAGTCTCGGATACCTCGGCCCACAGAATATCTCGGACGATTCCGAGGCCCGCTTCCAGCAGATGATCGCCGATAAAGGCTATGACGTTCGGGCGGTCGGCGCGATGAAGGCGGGAGATGCCACGTTCCACAACGGGTGGACACTGCATGGTGCGCCCGGCAACGCCTCGCCGAGTGTCACGCGCGAAGTCATGACGATCATCTACTATGCCGACAACGGCATCATCAGCGTCCCGGACAGCAAGCAAAGGGAAAGTGACCTGGGACGCTGGTTCCCCGGCTTGAAGGCGGGCGATGCCGCCGCCAGCCCCCTGAATCCGCTTGTTTACCATAAGGAGAAACTGCCTTGAGTAACACTATAACGCTTCCGCCACTGACCGCCCGGGGAAATGCCCTGGACCTTTCGCCGGATGCCTTCGGTTTCCTGACAGACTCGTCTGCCATCGCCCACGACGGCGATGCGCTGCGCGC
>JACMJB010000247.1 GCA_014380815.1 Armatimonadota bacterium | reverse complement strand
TTTCGCTACTTGAGACTCGCCCTATGCCTATGGCAGAGTCTGCCGGTTGTCCAACTCCTTCCCAGTCACTCTCCTCCCCAGTCACTCTCCTCTGGCGCCGTCCTCCACCCGAACGGGGCTTGCCAGGGCCTGCGTTTAATGGAAACAGGAGAGCATTTTGAAGCAACGGGGCGGCTCCTCATTCCCAAAAACCTCGTACTTCTCCCTGCAAATAAACTCCCCTCTTGCCGACAAATAGAGCAGTGTCTATCGGCTTACCGATTCCTGTTCCTGCTTTATCGGTGACCGCGCCGCATGTTGGCGCTGGAGAGTGTTGCAGTGAAACCCATTATTGACGGCCCGCCTGCGCTTCGGGTAGAGAATTTAAGCGTCGGTTATAAAAAGAGCTTTTTCGGACCAATGAACCGGGTCGTGCATGGGCTGAACCTATCGGTAATGCCTGGCGAGGTCGTTGGGTTTCTTGGCCCCAATGGCGCGGGCAAGTCATCCACGATCAAGGCGATCATGGGATTTGTGGTGCCCGAAGCAGGCAGCGTTTCCGTCTTCGGACATCCCGCCGGGTCCACGCTGGCTAAAGCGAAGATCGGCTACCTCCCGGAAGTGGCGCTCTACTATCCGTTTCTGACCCCAATGGAGACACTGACCCTGTACGGGCGATTGCAGGGGCTAGGGGGCAAAGCGCTCAAGGACGAAGCGATGGAGCTTCTAGATAGGGTGGGCCTGAAAGGCCACGAAAAACAGCAGCTCAAAACCTTCTCGAAGGGGATGCAGCAGCGGCTCGGCATCGCGCAGTCACTGCTTGGAAGCCCGGATCTGCTGGTCCTCGACGAGGTGTCCAGCGGCCTGGACCCGGTCGGGCGGCGGCACCTGCGACACGTCCTCCACGAAATCAAGGAAAAGGGAACGACCATCTTCTTCTCGTCGCATGAACTGGATGAGGTGGCGCAGCTCTGCGATCGTGTGTTCCTGATCGCGAATGGCCGTCCTGTGGACGAGCGCGCGATGGATGAGACCTTGCGGGGCGGAATCGGGTCCGCGATGGAAGACTACTTCATCGAGACACTGGCGCGGCAGGAGGCGGGGCGATAATGAGCGTGATCGTACGTAAACTGATTATCTGGGGGTCGCTTGCACAGGCCGCAATCCTGGAGGCCGTTCGCCGCAAGGATCTATATGTCGCCGTGATCCTGTCCGTGCTGATGATCGGGGCTGCGGCGACCATCGGCACCTTCGGCGTCAAGGGGCTAGAGATGTTCCTGAAAGATGTCGCCCTGACCGTCGTCAACCTGCTCTCGATCCTGCTTGCGGTGCTGTTCGCCGCACGTCAGATCCCCGAGGAGGTGTCCCGGCGCACGGTTTATCCCCTTCTCGCCCGGCCCATCGGTCGCGGCGATCTGCTGATCGGCAAGTTTTTAGGCGCGTTTGCGCTCTCCGCGATTTCTCTGCTGCTGTTCGCCCTGATCGCCTATAGCGCGCTTGCCTTCTACGGCCTCAGTGTCGGGGCGGTCTTCGGGCAGTATCTGCTGGCGCGGCTCTTTTCGCTGGCGCTGATCTGCGCCATGACCCTGATGCTGTCGCTGTTCCTGACACCCAGCGCCTGCGTGACGATCTCGCTGCTGCTCGCGGTCGGGGCGCAAACGGTCTCCCAGGCGGTGCTGCTGATGTATGGCCCCGCCAGTGAGACTGGCAAAGGAGTACTTCGGGCCACCTACTTCGTACTGCCGCACCTGGACCTGTTCGATCTGTCTAAAAAGGTCAGCTACGGCTGGAAGCCCGTGGATACCTGGGTGATGGGCGCGCTGCTGCTCTACTCCGTCGTCTACTCGGCGATCTTTCTGGGGATCGGCATGGCCCGGTTCCGAAGGCAGGCCCTATGATCGGGAGAGCGGCTTTTGCCGCTCTGGGGTTCGCGGCGCTGGCCTCGGCAATGGCGTGCAGCGGCGTGCTCGCCCTCAAGATCGAGCCGATGGTCCAGGTTTCGGCGGGTCTGAGCGCTGCGGATCAGGTGCGGGTAGAGAAAGCCGCCGCCACCTCGCTGTTTGGGCAGTTTCGCTCGTCCATGGCGGACTTTTTGTGGCTCAAGGTAGATAAGTACGCCCACAGCGGCGTGGATTTGCGAGGTGTGACCGAACAGGAGCAGCGGTCTCAAAACGCCGACGCGGTTCAGAGCGCCGATGGCGGCAGGGAGCAGGGCAATCGAAATCACACGGGCGATGAGACCACCGTGGTGCCTTCGGCAAAAAGGGATTGGCGCGGGTTTTACGGCAAGATGGAGCGAGAGGTGCAGCCCTACCGGGACATGAGCCAGCACACGCACAATGACCCCAAGGAGGCACTGCCGCTGTTTCGTCTGATGACCTGGAGCAACCCGCACTTTATTTCCGGCTACACGGTGGGCGCAGCGATGATCGCGCGGGACCGCGCCAAACTGGGCGAGGCGATCGCCTTTCTTAAAGAGGGCCTGGTGAACAACCCGCAGAGCATCGAGATTTCCAGCGATCTTGGGGCGATGCTGACCGCGCGCAAAAGGGATTTTGCGGGCGCGATGCCGTATCTCCGTCAGGCTATCGCAAGTGGCGCGCGCCACGACTTCGCCACGTTGACCGATGATGAAAACGAGGCTTACCAGAACGCTTTCCGCTGGGCGGTTCTGAACCGGCGCGAGGTAGGGGACACCCGCGCCGCACGCGCTGCCGCCGAAGCGGGGCTGGCACGGTTTCCCAACGATGTCGTCTGCCGCAGGTATCTGACCTCGGTTCGGGGGAAGTAAGAGCGCACCTCCCTAACCTCCGCTGGTGTTTCCACGTACCCAATTGGTCAGGCGAGACAGCACGGGGATCGGGGCATCTTTGCCCGCCTCGCCACTTCGCCCCGGTACGTCCAGGGAGGAGGTGGCATCGAGGATGCTGCCGCTGATCCAGAAATCCCCCTGCACAGTCCCACCGACTATGAGTTCGCCGGACGCGGCCCGGTGGCTTGCGACAATATCCAGCGTCCCGCCGCCCGGAGCCTGCACCACCAGCGCAAGAAAGTTCTGCTGGGTGATCGGGTTGGTGCGCAGGCTGGCCCGGAGGACACGAGCCGTTAAAGACGCCTCGGCGAGAGCGATACCATCGTCAGTAGCGGCAGTCCCCCGATCCTGCTGGGCGTCGCGCCAGTCGGCGAGCGCGGCAGCGTCGGCGACGCAGTTCATCTCGAGGGCGAAAGCGGTCGCCTGGAGGGTTACGGTCTGCGGAGGGACGACCCGCGAGACTGTCGCCTCGAAGCCGGGCAGGTCCACGATGATCGGAAACGCGGCACCTGCCGCCTCGGCGGGCAGCACGGCCCCACTCAGCGCGCCGTCGGTGACCGACGCCTCATAGGAGCGGGCATGAAAGGCTTCCAGCGCAACGGTCAGCCTGCCCTCGCCCCGGTAGTACGGCGCGCAGCCCACCACGCTCCGGTCCCGGACCTTGACCCACAGTTCCACACCCTCACCCGGCGACCAGCAAACGTACTTCCCTCCCGGGAACGGAACGGCCTGCCCGCTCTCGAAGGCCAGTTTCAGAAGCCGCTCGAACTCGATCTGGCTGTTGATGGGGAAACCGATCGCCCCGAAGTGGCTGAAGTAGTTCAGATGACGCTGCATAGACGACCGTCGTCTTTCCGCCTGGACTGCGAAAACGGTGTTTCCGGGGCTGGTGCTGATACCAGAAACGCCCCTATTGTACCGCGA
>JACMJB010000246.1 GCA_014380815.1 Armatimonadota bacterium | reverse complement strand
TTTTTCAATCAAAAAAGAAGTCCGGTATGAAGATGCCAGGAAGTTTTTTGTAAGAAACGAGTATCGCTGGAAAAGGTAATCGCAGTGTTTGACCCCGTCTTGTTGAGTGGACCAGGACTATTTTTCAGAAGAGTGAACGGGCAAGTTGAAGTTGATTGATGCCTCGTTTCATGATATAACGATAAGGTTTTGCGTTCCTGTTTTTGAGTACGCACCCTGCCGCCGCGCCGGAGATTCTCGGCGTGTGCTCGGTTCCCGCGACGGCGGGAACGGCAGGGGAGGGGGCCGTTTCCACATAACGCCGGAGACACCGGCGCGGCCCAGGAAACCGAGAAAGGTTTATCCACTTTGGCTACTATCGCCATGAAGGACCTGCTGGAAGCAGGCGTTCACTTTGGTCATCAGACGCGCCGCTGGAACCCCAAGATGAAGCGGTATATCTATGGGTCGCGCAACGGCATCTATATTATTGACCTGCACCAGAGCCTGAAGCTGTTCGATGATGCTCAGAAGTTCGTGCAGGATATTGTCGCGGGCGGTGGAACGGTCCTGTTTGTCGGCACCAAGAAGCAGGCGAGCGACGCGGTCGCGGAGGCCGCGCTGCGGTCGCGCCAATATTTCGTCAACTCGCGCTGGCTCGGTGGCATGCTGACCAACTTCCGCACGATCCAGAGCCGCATCGGTCGTCTGCGCGATCTCGAGATGATGGAGCGGGATGGCACCTTCCTCAAGCTGACGAAGAAGGAAGCCGCGATCCTGACCGAGGAGAAAGATCGCCTGGAGCGGTTCCTCGGCGGCATCAAAGACATGCCCCGACTGCCTGCCGCGCTCTTTATCGTGGACACGAAAAAGGAGCATATCGCGGTCAAGGAGGCCCGCAGCCTGGGTATCCCGATCGTGGCGATCGTGGACACGAACTGTGACCCGGATGAGGTGGACTACATCATTCCCGGCAATGATGACGCGATCCGCGCCATCAAGCTGATCTCAAACAAGATCGCCGACGCGATCATCGAGATCAAGCAGGCCGAATGGGACGAGCAGGGCATCGCGGACGGCACCAGTGAGACGCCAGTTCTTACCGACGATCAGGTGGTTCCGATCGCGACCACTGCGGAAGCGCGACGGCGACAGATGGAAGAAGATGCCCGTGGCATCGGCTTCGATTATGACCCGGAAGGCCGCCCCCTGGCAAAGCCCGCGGCGATTGTGGACCTCGCTGAGGCGCTGACCGGCGAGCCACAGGATGACACCGCTTCCCAGGGAACCGGCGACGAGAATGTCGGCGCGGCGGAAGCCACCCAGATCGTGATAGACGAGACAGGAAGCGGCCCGGTCGGCACCTCGCTCGCCAGCGGACTGGACACCGGTTCGACGACATCGAACGCGAACCCGTCGAACTAAACGAGACGGGTTCCGCTCGGAACCCGCTATAATAAGGGGGTGGTCGGAGCCGAGAGTGCCCCGTCCGCCCCCGTTTTCTGACGAAACGACGAACTGAACCAACGAAATAACGAACCGATAGGGGGAAGATTTCATGGCTGCAATTACGGCTGCTATGGTGGGACAGCTCCGCGAGAGAACGGGGCTGGGGATGATGGAGTGCAAGAAAGCACTCACGGAGACGGATGGCGACCTTGAGGCCGCGATCGAACTGCTGCGCAAAAAGGGCACCAAGGACCGGGGCGAGCGGGTTGCAGGGGAAGGTCTGGTGATGGCCTATGTCTCCGACGACGCCAGGACCGGCGTTCTCGTGGAATTGAACTCCGAGACCGACTTTGTCGCCCGAAACGAAGATTTCAAGGCACTGGCCCGCGCGCTGGCGGCAAAGGCGGCGGATACGCACGCGGAGACCGTGGATGCCCTGCTTGCCGAGGCCCACGAGGACGCGGAGCTTGAGGATAAGACGGTCCGGGGACAGATCAATGCCGCCATCAACCGGATCGGCGAGAAGATCCAGCTTGGACGCTTCGTCCGCTTCCACGCCAGCGAGAAGGGTCAGGTGACCGCCTATGTCCACAGCACGACCGGATCGGGCCTCGATGGGGGGCGCGTTGGTGTGCTGGTGGAGACTTCCGGGGATGCCTCCGGAGCACTCGGCAAGGACATCGCCATGCACATCTCGTTCGCGAAGCCTCGTTTCCTGAGCGAAGCCGATGTGGACGCCGATGCGCTAGCCAAAGAGCGCACAATCATCACCGCGCAGACCAGCGAGGACCCCCGGCTTCAGGGCAAGCCCGAAGCTGCGATCAATGCCGCGGTTGAGGGCCGAGTTAAGAAGTTTCTGGGGGAAATCGTGCTGCTGAACCAGCCTTATGTCCGTGAGGATAAAAAGACCGTCTCCCAGATTGTTGCCGACAGCAAGGGGGCGGGTATCGTCCGCTTCGCGCGCTTCGAGGTTGGGGAAGCGGTCGTGCGTCCCGCCGCCGATGGCGAGGCCGCGTGAGCAGCGCGAACGCGGACGGAGCGGGGGAAAAGGGGATGCGCCCGAAATTCGGACGCGTCCTGCTGAAACTGTCCGGCGAAGCCTTCGCCGGACAGCAGGGGTACGGCCTCGACGCCGAAGCGGTTGGGAAGATTGCGCTTGAGGTCGCCGGGGTCCACCGTGAGGGGACCGGAATCGCCGTTGTGGTGGGCGGCGGCAACATTCTGAGAGGGCAGGCGGCGGCGTCGGGCAAGGGCATGGAGCGGGCGACCGCCGACTACGCGGGAATGCTGGCAACGGTGATCAACGCACTTGCGCTTCAGGATGCCCTGGAAAAGCTGGACGTCCCGACGCGCGTCCAAACCGCGATCGCCATCACGCAGGTCGCGGAGCCGTTTATCCGCCGCCGTGCGATCCGTCATATCGAAAAAGGGCGTGTCGTGATTCTCGCGGCGGGGACTGGAAACCCCTACTTCACGACGGATACGGCGGCAAGTCTTCGTGCGCTGGAGATCGGCGCGGATGTTGTCCTGATGGCGAAAAATGGGACGGACGCGGTTTACGACAAGGACCCCAAGAAGTTCCCCGATGCAGTTCCGTATGCCCAGGTCGGCTTCGAAGAGGCGATCAACAAAAAGCTGCGTGTTATGGATCTTACGGCGTTCGCTGTCTGCATGGAGAATGATCTCCCTATCATTGTTTTCGACATTAATGAACCGGGGAACATCAAGCGGGCCGTTCTGGGATACCCCATCGGCACACTGGTGGGACGAACTAAGTAGCAGCGACGATCGGTTGATTTTCGGACGATTTGAGGTTAAAACATGAGCGTTTCCGATGTTCTGAAAGAGATGGAAGGGCGATTCAAGAAATCCATCGAATCTGCCCGCGCGGACTTTGCGACTCTGAGAACAGGACGGGCCAACCCGGCGATTCTCGACGGGGTTCGCGCCGAATACTACGGTCAACAGATGCCGCTCAGTCAGCTTGCGACGATCGCTGTGCCGGAAGCCCGGCAGCTGCTAATCACCCCCTACGATAAAGCCACGATGGCGCTGATCGAGAAAGCCATCATCAAGAGCGATCTTGGTCTTACCCCGAATAACGACGGTCAGGCGATCCGAATCAATATTCCGCAACTCACCGAAGAGCGGCGCAAGGAGTTCGTCAAGCAACTCCATCAGAAGGCCGAGGGCGCGCGGGTCTCGCTGCGAAACATCCGGCGCGATGCCAACGAGCAGTTCAAGCGAGACGAGGCAGTGACCGACGACGAAGCAAAGCGCGCCGAGAAAGACGTGCAGAAACTCCTTGACAGGTACATCTTGGAGCTTGATACCCTTCAAAAGTCGAAAGAAGCCGAACTGCTCGAAGTGTGATAATTCATCGGTTTTCACAATCGGTCCACACATTCGGGGACCGATTGTGGTGTATAGTAAAAGACGGAACCTCCGGAGGAAAACCGAAATGGCAGAAGCAGTGCTTGAAGGGGCGGCAAAGCCCTTCGTCAGACCAAGTAAATCGCCTGAGTCGCTCGCGGAACTGGTCTCGAATCTTCCCAAGCAGCAGCAGGCGGAGATGATGTATGAGCTGGTTCTTTTCGCGGGGCTTGCGGCGGAAGAGACCGGGCATGAAGCGCTGAATGAGTTTCTCTCGGAACTCGAAAGTCTGGCGGAAGTGTACACTGATCCTGAAAAGAGCCGCGCCCTTCGCCGCACCGTGTCAGAGGACCTTCTCCTTCCCCAACTCTCCCTGATCGGAAGTCTGGGGGCATGAGGGTCGCCGCGGAATCGCATC
>JACMJB010000038.1 GCA_014380815.1 Armatimonadota bacterium | reverse complement strand
AAGTAGACACCCGTTTGAGAATCCCGTGGGTACTCCGCCATCGGGTGGTGCGTGGAAAAAACGAAGTGGCCGCCCGGTCGCAAAACCCGTCCTAACTCTGCAAACACCGGCCCCAAGCGCGGCAGATAGTGGATCATAAGAGGCGCGATCACCAGGTCCATGCTTCTATCCGGCAAAAACGGGACCCCGGCACTCACATCGGCGACCCGCACGGTGGTGCGCTCTCGGGGAAGTCGTGCGGAGGCCAGGTGCACCATGCGCGGACTCACATCCAGAGCGGTGATATGCGCCGCTCCCTGGCTTAGCAGATGTTCGGCGTAAAGCCCCGGCCCGCAGCCGAGATCCAGCACCTGCTTCTGCGCCAGCGATGGCAGAAGCGCGAGCAGGGCAGGCCGTTCATAAAACGCGTTGTGCGGCTTGGTCGCAAGCTGGGCGGCATAGAGATCCGCCATCCGTTCATAGGCTTCCAGCGCGACAGGCGGTGAGGGCGGATTGTCGCCGAGCGCTTCATCGGGCGTGGACGGTCTCATCGGTTCATTGCGAGCCTATTCTTCTATTTCTATGCCCGGTCCCGTTCGGACTCGTCGCGGGCGCGGGCGATCTGCCGCAGCGTCATAAACTCCATCAGATTCTCCATGGTGACCATGCCAATCAGATGCCCGTCCGCGCCCCGCACCAGAACCGGGGCCTTCTGGACCCCGTTTGGATTCATCATCACTGGCTCCAGGTCATCATTCGGGCCAGCGAAAACAATATCACGCGACATGGTTCCGGCAACATAGGCGGTATCTCCCTCCTGTGCAAGGCCACGCAGCAACTGATTTCTCGAAAGCACCCCGACGACTTCCTCGCTGAGAACGACCGGAAAGTCCTGCTGGCTGGTCGCAAGCAGCACCTCGGCGGCACGGCGCAGGCTGTCTCCCGGCGCGAGGGTGGTGAACTCTCGTACCATCGCCTCGGAGACGACCGCATCCTCCACCATCTCCTGGCTCTGCTCGGCCTGCAGTTCCTGGCTCGCCCCAAAAAAAACAAAGAGAGCGATGATCAGCAGTGAGAAGTTGCCGGGAGCGGGGAAAAAGGGGACGTTCGCGAAGGGTCTGCCAAAGATCCCCAGGCCGTAAAGCCCCATCAAAACCGCGACAAACTGCCCGACCCCCGCCGCGATACGGGTCGCCCGCAGCTTGCCGAGGCGCAGGGCGAGCAGGGCACGCAGCACCCGCCCGCCATCCATCGGGAAGGCGGGGATCATGTTGAACAGCACCAGGGCGATATTGGCGTAGAGCAGGAGACGGAGCGGGGTCTTCTCAAAGCCGGCCAGCGCCCCGCCCTGGGTTTGGGTGAAATCCGGCACCTGGCCTGTCGCGGAGAGGATGCCGGTCAGGATCAGCGCGATCACGACATTGACTGCAGGACCGGCTATCGCGATCAGCAGCTCGTGCCGGGCGCGCGGGCTTTGCTCGATAGAGGCCACGCCACCGATCGGATAGAGCACAATGTCGCGCACGGTGTACCCGAACCGCTGAGCGACCAGGGCGTGCCCCAGTTCATGCAGGGCGACACAGGTAAACAGGCCGAGCGTGAACAGCACCAGACCCGCGCCCGTTGTGGCGATACTGGAGGCCGCGAACCAGATAATCATCAGCAGAAACGTGAAATGAAGCTGGATCGGGATGCCCGAAACTGTCGCGATCCTCAGCGACCAGGCATTTCGAACCGCCGGCTCCGTGGGTTTCAGTTTGTTGTCCTTGTTATTTGGACCGCCACTATTTTTGCCGCCGCTGGAGGGCGATGGGGGAAGAGGTAGACTCATAGATTCGCTTTCTGGCAAACGTCATTATCCATTAGGAGTGCCGCTGCTGGTAATTACGCGGGGGGAGAGGGGGAGTGTTTCCAATTGGGAGGCGGTGAGGCGGTAGCCGCGCCAATCGTCCAGGTGAACGGCCCCACGTTTCTCGTAGAATCCGATAGCTAGTGTGTTCCACTCCAGGCAGACCCACTCGAGCCGACCGCAGCCACGCCGCAAAGCCTCGGCAGCCAGATGAGAAAACAGAACGGACCCGACGCCTTTTCGGCGGGCATCGGGCAGTATGAACAGGTCCTCGATATACAGCGTCGGCCTGGCGAGGAACGAGGAGTACGTTTCAAAGACAATCGCATAGCCGAGTGGGGAGGCATCCTGCGCGTTTTCGCCATCGAAGGCGAGAAACACCTCGAAGCGAGCCGGGGTCCGCTCGAAGCCATCGTGGACCAGGCGGGCCTTTGCCTGGGCATCCGGCGGGTCCAGCTGCTCGTAGGCGGCAAGTGCGTCAATGAGTGTCAGCAGAGCATCGGCATCCGAGCGGGCAGCGGGACGGATCGTGAGCGCGTTAGAGGGGTGGTTTACCATGGCTTGCGGTAGTTTACCCGTTGCCGCGCGAAAACCCCCATGTTAAGATGAACGGCAGAGTTTGCGCAGCCCGGTCATGGCTGTAATCTTGAAACTTTGCGCGCCCTTTTGGAGTTGAATGGCAAAAGCCACCTACGAGTATCCTGCTGATATTGCGTTTCGAGACGCCGCCCGCGCTGCTATGGACAGCGGCTTCCGAAAAATGATGAAAAACGCTTCCGGTACCCGCTCCGGCGCGGAACGACGCGAGGCGACCGCTGAAGAAGTCGAGGCGCTGCACGACATGCGAGTCGGGTCGCGTCGCCTGCGGGCCGCCCTGGCCGTTTTCGCGAACGTCTTCCCCAAGGCCGATTTTCAGGAGATGGACAAGGAGGTCGGCGCGATCACCGATGCCCTGGGCGCGGTGCGGGACCTGGATGTACAACTCGATGCGCTTCGAGCGCTTCAGTCCGCCGCCCCGCCTAACGAGGCCTACGGTATTTCCCGATTGGTCGAGCGACAAACGGAGCAGCGGGAGATCGAACGCAAGGCGCTTCTGGTTGCTCTGGAGCGGCTGGACAAGAGCCGATTTGAGCGCCGTTTCCAAAAGGCGCTGGATCGCGCCCTGCCCCCCGGGCCAGCGGCGGCAAAGGCTCCCGAAAGCGACGTATCGGAGGAGGTCACCCATGGCTAAAGCCGTCCCGATCTATAAACTGACCCAGACCGAGCGCCCTCTGCGAGACAGTGCCCCGGTCCTGATGGTGCGTCTTCAGGAGATGCTGGATTACGCCGATTCCATCCGCTCCCCGGAGAATGTCGCGGAACTTCACAATCTGCGGATCGCTGCCAAACGCCTCCGGTACACGCTGGAGTTGTTCGCCCCGACGCTTGATCCCGTGGGTGTCTCCGATCTCCTGGACCGGGTCACCGAGATTCAGGAACGGATCGGCGTGATCCATGACTGCGACGTTCTGTTCCCGCTCCTGCAGGACACGATGGAACTGGAAATGGAACGCGAAAAGCGCGTCATCAAAAAGCGCGGGGGAGTTTCAGTGGGACCGCCGCCGTTTCTTGCCGCCGAGGGGCTTGCCGGGATGACGGCCCAAAAGCGCGACGAGCGCGTCCGCCTCTACGCAGAGTTCGTGGCTTTCTGGGATGCCCTGCCGCCGGACCGACTGATCTCCGAACTGTCGCGGCTGGTCGCTGCCCCCGAAGAGAGCCGGACAGCGTGAGACGGGGCGTCGCGGTCGCGATCGTTAGCCTGCTGGCGGCAGCACTGATCGTGACCGCGATGCCCCGAACCGTTCACTCGTCCACGCCAAAGAAGTTCACGCGCCCGGCGACCCGGGCAAAACGCAAACAGGCCCGCGCCGCTTTGCGGGGCAGCTTGTCCGCCGTTTCGCGAAAGATATCCTCCGTGCGCACGAAGCTCAAGCAGGCCAAGCGCGGCGAAGCGGACATCGCCGCCGAGCTTGCCGAAATCCGGCAACGCCTGCAGCGGACGCGCCTGCGTCTCGCGGAGGCCAAGGGGCACCTTGCCGCCGCTCAGCGAGAGCAGGCGAAGGTCGCGCGGGCGCTGAAAGCGTCGCAGCGCCGGCTGGATCTGCGTGAGGAGCAGCTTGCCCGGCGCATGGCGGCGAACTATCGGCAGGGACCGGTGCGTTATGCCTCGGTGCTGCTGGGCGCGCGCTCCATGGGGGAGATGGTCACGCGTGCCCATTTCGTGCGCTCCGTGGTCCACTACGACGCGCGTCTGGTGGAGCAGATCAAACGGGACCGCGCCGAAGTGCTGGCCTGGAAGGCGCAGGTAGATGCCAAGACCCGCCAGGTTGCCTCGCTGAAAGAGACGCTCGCCGCGCGGCAGGAAGACGAGACTCAGGACGCCCTGCGGCAGCGTCAGGTACTCGCGGAGGCCCGCGCCCGCCGGGCGGAGTTCGAGGATCAGTTGGACTCTCTCCAGAACGATTCCTCGGAGATCGCGGCCCGAATCCGCGCCCTCCAGGAGACTCCCATCGGTCGCGCCCGCCAGTTGATCGCGTTCAGCGGCGGCCTGATCCGGCCCGTAAATGCCTCTATCACCTCGGGCTACGGGATGCGCTTCCATCCGATCCTGCACTACTCGCGCCTGCATGCGGGCGTGGATTTCGGTGCAGGTACCGGCACTCGGATTCAGGCGGCAGGCGGCGGTGTGGTGGTCTTCTCGGGAACCATGCAGGGCTATGGAAATGTGGTGGTCGTTGACCACGGCGGCGGCATCACCACGTTATACGCCCATTGCTCCGCACGTCTGGTCCGTGAGGGCGAAAATGTCGCTCGCGGACAGACCATCGCCCGTGTCGGCAGTACCGGTCTCGCCACCGGTCCGCACTTGCACTTCGAGGTCCGCAAAAACGGCGCTCCGATCAACCCGCAGGGTGCGTTCTGAACGGTTTGCCCCGGCAAGCCGACCCGTCCGGCAGACGGTATAATGCGGGTGGCGACGCCGGGCTAACCCGCGCATCGCCGACAGTGTTATTAAGGAGAAGCGAACGTTTGGAGAAGCTGCCCCCCGGCAAACTGCGCGTCATCCCACTCGGCGGAGTCGGTGAAATCGGTAAGAACATGTATGCATACCACGTACTCGATCAGATTCTGGTCGTGGATTGTGGCCTCAAGTTCCCCGATGAAGACATGTTTGGCGTAGATGTCGTGATTCCCGATGTCCGCTACCTGGTCGAAAATAAAGAAGCGGTTCAGGCGGTTGTCCTGACCCACGGTCACGAAGACCACATCGGAGCGTTGGGCTATGTGATGCCGCAGCTCCCTGGTGTGCCAGTCTACGGTCCGCGTCTTGCTCTGGGGCTTGCCAAAGGACGGCTTGCTGAGCGGCGGGTGCTGGACCAGATGATCCTGCGCGAGTTTGTCTCGGATGACGTGATCCAGGTCGGTCATTTCACCATCGAGCCAATTCAGGTCTCGCACTCGATCCCCGATTCGTTTGCGCTTGCCATCCGGACTCCGGCGGGCAACGTCATCCATACGGGCGATTTTAAGTTCGACCAGACACCCGTGGACGGTCGCCTGTTCGATGTGGCAAAACTGGCCCGTATCTCGGAGGAGGGAATTCTCGCCCTTGTCTCCGACACCACCAACGTCGAGCGGCCCGGCTTTGTGCCCAGTGAACGTATCGTCGGTCAGACCTTTGAGCGCATCTTCCGTGAGGCGGACGGGCGCGTGATCATCGCGTCGTTCGCCAGTCAGATCCACCGGATGCAGATGGCAGTGGACAGCTCGGTCAAACTGGGCCGGAAGGTAGCGACCATCGGACGCTCGATGTCGCAGAACTTCGAGATGGCCCAGAGCTTGGGCTACCTCACCGCGCCCGATAGCGTCCGTATCCGCGCCGATGATATTGGTCAGATCAAGCCCAAGGACCTGTGTATCCTGACGACTGGCTCGCAGGGAGAGCCGCTCGCAGGACTGTCACGCATGGCCTCCGACGAGCACCGGCAGGTCCGTATCCACGAGGGGGACACGGTCATCCTGTCCGCCTCGCCGATCCCTGGCAACGAGGATGCCGTTTGGCGCGTCGTCAATCGGCTGATCGCGCGCGGCGCAAATGTGATTTACGATGCCTTGGCTCCGGTGCATGTCTCCGGTCACGGAAACCAGGAGGAGCTGAAGCTAGTTCTGAATATCGTGAATCCACAGTATGTCATTCCGGTTCACGGGGAGCACCGGATGCTCTCACTCTACGCCCGCATCGCCGCTGACATGGGCTGGCTAAAGGATGACATCTTTCAGCTAGAGATCGGCGATGTCCTCGAACTGGACGCCACGCGGGGCAAGGTGGTAGACCGCGTGCCCTCCGGCGCGGTGTTGGTGGATGGGTCGGGTACGGCGGGCATCCATGAGGTCGTTCTTCGGGACCGCCAGCACCTTGCCGAGGATGGTTTCGTCGTTGTGGTCGCCGCACTGAGCGCGGAGACCGGCGAGCTGATCTCCGGTCCGGAGATCCTGTCACGCGGTTTTGTTTATCTGGATCAGAACGCCGAACTGATCGCCGCCGCCACCGCCTATGTCAAGGAACTGCTCACCAGCCTTCCCGGCAGCGGCCCCCGCGCGACGGATACCCTTCAATCCGACATCCGCCAGTCTCTGAAGAAATTCCTGGAAAAACGCACCAACCGCCGCCCGCTGATCCTTCCGCTGGTGATGGAGCTTTAGGGAAAGCCCTCACTCTCTCTGCCCCGGCTTTAGGATGCCCTCACCCCCTGGCCCCCTCTCCCTCCATTGCGACTTCGTCGCGGGTGAGGGGGAGTTCAGATGCGGCGAGGCTGTGGCGGAGGGCAGGAGCGTCTGCGGCTTCGCCCGGGAAGTGGGCTTTTTCGGTTATTTGCTGTAAGACATTCTCGGTCTTGTTGAGTACGGCGTCTACGGAAAAGCGCAGGATGGTCAGGTTTCTTCCAGTAAAATGGGCCTCGCGCTCCCGATCAAACTCCTGCTGTTGCGGGGCGTCGTGGTAGCTGCCATCTATCTCCACGACGAGCCGCGCGTCGCTGCAGTAGAAGTCCACGATAAAGCGCCCGAGGGGGTGCTGACGCCGAAATTTCAGCCCGCCCACCTGCCGTCCGCGAAGCCTCTCCCAGAGCAGCGCCTCGCTCTCGGTCTGCCGCTGCCGCATCTCCCGCACGAGCCGCGTCTTGTACTCCGGAACCAGATCCATATCGTTTCCTTTTCTCGAAGCCCTCAGCCCCCCCGGCCCCGGCTTTAGGGAAAGCCCTCACCCCCCGGCCCCGGCCTTAGGATGCCCTCACCCCCCGGCCCCCTCTCCCCTT
>JACMJB010000245.1 GCA_014380815.1 Armatimonadota bacterium | reverse complement strand
AGTCCCGACGCTCCGCGGAAAATCCGTTGTCACGGTTTTCTTCGAGAACTCCACCCGCACCCGCACCTCCTTCGAGGCGGCGGGCAAGTACATGAGCGCGGACGTCATCAATATCACGGGGTCTGCGTCGTCGGCGAGCAAGGGCGAGAGCCTGCGCGATACTTTTCTGACACTTCAGGCGCTGACGGCGGACCTGATCGTGATGCGGACGCCATTCTCCGGTGCCTGCCATCAGGCCGCCGAGTGGGTAGGAGTCCCGGTCGTCAATGCGGGCGACGGCACCCACGAACATCCGACCCAGGGCCTGCTCGATCTGCTCACCCTGCGTGATGCCAGGGGCAGTCTGGAAGGTCTCACTGTCGCCATCGTCGGTGACATCGCCCATTCGCGCGTCGCCCGCTCAAATATCTGGGGCCTGGTGGCGATGGGTGCGAATGTCCGACTGGTCGGGCCGCCCACCCTGCTCCCACCCGACGTGAACCGCCTGCCCGTTCAGGCGTTCTCCGATCTGAAAGCCGGTCTCGAAAGGGTAGACGTAGTCAATGTACTGCGCCTGCAGCTAGAGCGGCAGACCCGCGCCTTGTTCCCTTCCGTGCGCGAATACAGCCGCCTGTTCGGCGTCACCCCGGAAGCCTTGAAGGTCGCCAAACCCGACGTGCTCGTTCTGCACCCCGGCCCGATGAACCGGGGCATCGAGATCAGTGCCGAGGTCGCCGACATGCCCCGGGCACTGATCGAGAAGCAAGTCACGAACGGCGTCGCCGTCCGCATGGCGGTTTTGTACCTGCTCCTCGGAGCTGAAGGGTAAACGGCATGAGCCAGTTTCATATCACGAATCCAATTGTCCGCGCGGTGCGCGGACAATTAAGCAGATGCCCTATGTTCCTTGAGGGAGTCAAGCAGGATGGCTGACTTTACTCCCCGCTTTTTCCTGAATTCTTTCCAGCCAATTTGCGGCTACGCCTCCTGGAAGGCTTTGCACGCGAGCGACCCACTAGTCCCCCCATTTGTTGATGGCTCCTGTCGGAGAGAACCTGACCTCGAACATACTCTTCCGTCAATTTCGGCATTGTGTCGAGCAGGGAAATTTGCACCGAAACTAAGGCTTGGCGACATTGTAGCTTACATTTCCAAGCAAGGCTGTTATGGTGATGTACGGCAAAACCATTATCGTCTAGTCAGTGTGCTTCTAGTAAAAGAGCGTTTCTCTAGCCACGAAGAAGCCCAAAAATGGTATGGAAATCAGGGATTAACGCTGCCCAAAAATTGCATGGTTCAAGGGAACGAACCTTTGACATGGGAGCAGACGCACCAAGCGCCCAATCAGCCTCAAAGCGGGCCGAAAATAGACTCCGTAGAAAAATGGGACGCCGAGTATAAAAAGCGTCAGAGCAAGCATGAAAACTTCTTGGCTTGCGAAGCGTTGTACACGGAGTTGTGGCAACCAAAAGTGATTTGGCCTGACGATCTGCGGTTCGTTTTTGATGGAGCGATCCCCGGTACTCAAAACCCTGGCAAGATGCGAACTGTCGAGCGGTTGATCAACTTGGTAGAATTCGCAGGCATCGGAGCTGACACCGTAAAGATATGGGTAGAGCGGGCTGAGAAGGTGAGTAAAAGTGATTCTTAGCGGAGGCCGGATAATTGATCCGGCGAACAATTTAGACACGGTGGGCGATCTGCGTGTCGAGGACGGCGTGGTACGCACGGTTGCGGCAGGCGGGACGCGCCTGGAGGGGCGGCCTGATGAGCGCGTGATCAACTGCGCGGGTAAGGTGGTCTGTCCCGGCCTGATTGATATTCATGTCCATCTGCGCGAACCGGGCCAGGAGTACAAGGAGACCATCGAGTCCGGGGCGCGGGCGGCGGCGGCGGGCGGGTTTACCGCCGTGGCCTGTATGCCGAACACCAAGCCGGTGATTGATAATGCCAGCATCGTGCGGGACCTGCGGGCGAAATCCGATGCGGCCCGCGCGGCCCGCGTGTACGTGATCGCGGCGCTCAGCAAAGGGATGGTGAACCAGGAGCTTGCCGAGATGGCGGATCTGAAGGATGCCGGGGCGGTCGCGGTCTCCGATGACGCTTTCCAGGTACAGGATGCCGAGTTCCTGCGTCGCGCGATGGAGTATGCACACATGCTCCGTCTACCGGTGCTGACCCACTGCGAAAACACGAGCCTGACGGACAGTGGCGCGATGAACGAGGGCTACACCGCGACCGTTCTGGGCATCAAAGGGCTGCCGCGCGAAGCATATGAGATGGATGTCGCCCGGAACATCCTGCTGTCCCTGATGACCGGGGCGCACCTGCATGTCCTCCACGTCTCCACGGCCCGCGAGGTGGAACTGATCCGCTGGGGCAAGGCGCAGGGTGCGAACGTGACGGCGGAGACCGGACCACACTATTGGTGTTTGACGGACGAGGCCTGCCGGGGCTACCACGCCAACGCCAAAATGAACCCGCCGCTCCGGACGGAAACGGACCTTGCCGCGATGGTCGAGGGCTTGAAAGACGGGACGCTGGACTGCATCGCGACCGACCATGCCCCCCACGCCGCTTATGAGAAACAGGTGGAGTTCGTGTCCGCGCCATTCGGAATCGTGGGTCTGGAAACGTCGCTGGCGCTGGGCATCACGCACCTGGTGCAGCCAGGGCATCTAAGCTTGGCCGCCCTGGTCAAAGCGATGAGCACGGAGCCTGCGCGAGTGCTTCGTCTGCCGGGCGGTACGCTCGCGGAGGGATCGCCTGCTGACATCACGGTCTTTGACCCGGAGGCGCAGTGGGTGGTGGAACCGGAGCAGTTTGTCAGCAAAGGGCGCAACACGCCCTTCGCGGGTCAAACCCTGACCGGTCGCGCGACCCTGACCGTGGTTGGGGGCGAGGTGGTCTATGGTGACTAAGGCGATCTTGGCCCTCGCCGATGGCACCGTCTACGAGGGCGAGGCATTCGGAGCGCTGGGTCAAACATCCGGAGAGGTCGTCTTCAATACCGGCATGACCGGCTATCAGGAGGTGCTGACAGACCCCTCCTATGCCGGGCAGATCGTGACACTCACTTATCCGCTGATCGGCAACTATGGGGTCAACGCAGACGACATCGAGTCGCGGCAGATTCAGGTAGCGGGCTTTGTCGTCCACCAGCTTGCCGATGTCTACTCCAACTGGCGGGCGAGCGAGAGTCTGGGCGATTTTCTGCAACGGGCCGGAGTCCTTGGTATCTCTGGCGTGGATACCCGCGCCCTGACCCGTCGTCTGCGGCACGAGGGCGTGATGATGGGGGCGCTTTCGACCGAAGAGACAGCGAGCGATCTGCAGGATCGTCTGCGGGCGCAGACCAGCGCCTACGAATCCGTGGACTGGGTGCGCCGCGTCACGACCCCGCAGCCGTATACCTGGGGACCGGATGAGGCAGATGCCAAGTACCGGGTCTCCGTGCTGGATTGCGGGGTCAAGTACAACATTCTGCGCGAATTGGGCAGGCTGGGCGCACGCACGACGGTCTTTCCTGCGACCGCGACCGCTGCCGACCTGCTGGAAAGCGACCCGGACGGCGTCTTTCTGTCGCCGGGGCCGGGCGACCCGGACCTGCTCGGCTATGCGGTGGAGACGGTGCGCGGCGTGGTGGAGTCGGGAAAGCCGGTGATGGGTATCTGTCTGGGAAATCAGCTTCTGGGCAAAGCCTTCGGCGGCAAAACCTTCAAGCTCCCGTTCGGGCACCGGGGCGCGAACCATCCGGTCAAAGACCTGCTTTCCGGCCGTGTGGTGATCACGTCGCAGAACCACGGCTACGCGATTGACCCGCACTCCCTTGCCGATTCGAGCGTCGAGGTGACGCAGATCAATCTGAACGACGGAACGGTGGAAGGACTGCGCCACCGGGAACTGCCGGTCTTTTCCATTCAGTATCACCCGGAAGCGTCGCCCGGCCCGACCGATTCCCGCTTTTTCTTCGAGCAGTTTCTGAGGAACATTGATGCCCAGCGGCGGTGGTGACCCGGCCTCACGGCTGGGGATGCTGCTGCTATTGTCGTGTGTCGCGATCTGGGGCGTGAATGCGGTCGCGTTCAAAGTCGGCACGCGCGGGCCATACGCCTTCGATGCCGTGATGCTGAACGGGCTGCGGTTCCTGCTGGTCGCGCCGTTTTTTCTGGTTATTGTCGCGCTGAAGCGGCCCAGGGCGCTGCGTGTTGAGGACAAGCGAGACCTGCTCCGCTATGCTGCGTATGGCATTATCTCGGTCGCAGCAAGCGAAACCCTGCTGACGCTTTCCGTGCGTTATACTTCGGTGGCGAACATGACGCTTTTGGGACCGGGGACCATTTCGCTGTTCACCGCCTTCT
>JACMJB010000244.1 GCA_014380815.1 Armatimonadota bacterium | reverse complement strand
GGGACGCGCCATCTGTGCCTCGAAGGGCAGGGCGATCTTTCGCGTGAGGAGGTGGTGAAGGATGCGGTTTGGTCGGTAGGCCGTGGTCGCCTGGTGAATCGAGGTCACCAGCGAGGCTGTTTCCACGGGGATCGTGGTCGGACTTCCCCAGACGTAGAGGTGGGCATCCATTTCGCCAAGCTGATCGCCGTCACCCGCCCATCCTCTTTTTTCGGCCCCGGCATGGACCCCGTTTACGCACTTCAGCGCGTAGGTGGCAAGGTAATAGTCCAGCATCGTTCTGGCAAGCGCGCGCGTTTGGGGCTTCGGGGAAAAGTCATGAAGGTTCAGATAGGCCCGGAGCGAGTACGGGTAGTAGGTGGAGGATTCATACTCCCCGTTCCCTACCGTCAGGATGGTACGGAGAAAGCCGGTCAGCATCGGCGTAATGCGCCGCTCCGCCTCTGCCGCGGGCACCCCGGAAATCCGCGCCTCCGGCCCGAACCACTGGGCATAGAGCAGCCCCGACGTGCGCCACATTGTTTTGTGGTTCTCCGTGCCGCCGTCTTTGACGTTGCCGCCCAGCAGTTCGCCCGGCTCGCCGATCAGGTCATGCGGTGTGGAGATCGGCAGGTTCTCCCGCGCAAGACCGTCCGATGGGCGGCGGCTTTCGGTGTAGACCGCGATCGCAGCCTTGAATTGGGCTTCCCATTCCGCTCCCATCACGTTGTCCGCGAGCAGTGGGTAAAACCGTGCCCAGTTTGTCGCGGCGAAGTGATACTGCTGTCGCAAACTGCCGGGCACGGACAGGAATGCCTTGACCTCGATATCACCGGGATCGCGCAGGAGACGGGCAATCGCCGGGGGCAGATCCTGCTTGAGCGGGTCGCCCCCGAACGCCGTGATCCGCCCGTCCGCGCCGCGCGCCTTTGGTCCGAAGTAGCCGGTATCTCCCTGCACATAGCGCCTTCCCGTGTAGGGCGAAACGACCTCCTCGCCCTGCACGGAAAACGTGCGAACCGGCAGGCCGGTATCCGGGCAGGCCGAAAACGCCAGGCACTTTTGACCCACCGGGCGCTTTGCGAACTGCTCGATCATGCCCCGGACGCGCTGCTCAAACCCCGATTCATCAGGGTATGTGCCCCCGCTGGAAGGCGGCGGTGCGGGCGAAGGCAGCGGTGTCTTTTGCGCGGCAGCGGGAACAGGCCCCGCGGCGGAAAGGAAAACGGCGGCAGCGGCGGACACTTTATGCCTGTTACTCATGTTGCTCATGTTGCTCATGGAGATTCACTGCGAAGTCACGATCTTCATCAGGGCTGCTGGTGCAGGGCGTCCGCCTGGGCGTTCACCCCCTCCAGAATGCCGAGATGGACAGTGTTCGGTTCATCCGCGACGCTGACAAGGCCATAGGAGATCGGCGGGACAAAGTCCGCTTTGTCCACCCAGCGGTACCAGGTGAAGCCGACCAGTTGCGGGTGGCGGATCGCTTTTTCCAGCGCAGCACGTCCTTTTTCCAGCATTCGAGAGACCGATGGGTCGCCGGTCACCGCGCCGCCCGCACCCCGCGCTTTGGTGAAGTAATCGGTCACCCAGGCGAACTCCGTGTTCAGGACTGGCAGGCCGGTTCCGCGTGCATAAATGTCCATGCGCTCGTAAAAGGTATCGCGGTAGTTGTTGGCGGAGACCACGTCCACCCATCGGGACTGAACTGCCGCGAGAACAGCAGGGCCGGGCGGAGCGCCGAAACGGCAGCCCAGGATCAGGTGATGGGTATCCTCGCGGCGGATGGCCTCCGTGGTCAGGCGGAAATAGCGCTCGGCGAAGACCTTGCTGAAAGCTTCATCGTCCGCGAGGTAGCCGGGCGACAGGATCGCTTTTTTGGCCGCGGTCCACTCCGGCAGCCTGGCTTTGCTGTCCAGAGTGGGCACACCCCAGTCTCCCGCGACACGGGCAATATCCCCCTGGTGACGCGCCAGCACAAATTCCCAGGCCGCACGGCTGGCGGGGCGGTCGTCCGGCAGGGAGAGGCAAAGCTGCAGCAGCGAGGGTCGCCCCGCGTCGCGCAGGGTAGACTCGGAGGGGTCAAAGACCAACGGACGCTCCTCGCTCCGGGCCTGCGCCCAGCCCAGTTCGTTATCCGTGAAGTACCCCACCAGCAGACGGCTGTTTTTCCGGGGAGCGCAGACCGTCGCGGCGATCTCATTCATACGACGGGTCCAGGCAGGATCAAACACATCCGGCAGGAACGTGCCGTTGATCTTCGGCGATTTCTCGTCCTTGGCGAAGTTGAGCAGGATGGTGTAGGGCATCCCCTGGTCCCACATCTCCTGCCCGCTGAAGCCGCCGAGTGCATTGAACCCCCAGCCGCGCAGCCGATCTATGGATGCTTTGGCAAAGGCCGCTCCGTATTTCTTGGCGACCAGTTGATCGTACGACGAGCCGTCGGGCCGCCGGGTCTGCCAGCCGTCCTGGCTGACCGAGGTGACGCCCCGAAAGAAGAACGGCTTGCCGTCCGGGTCCACGAACCACCACTTGCCCGTCACGGACTTTCCGACCCGGAAGAAGCCGGATTTGCCCACAAGCGTTTGGGGGTCCATGCGGACCGGTGTCGGGGTCGGGGTGTCTGCGCGCACCGGGAAGGGCGGGGCCACCGTCAGAAGGAGGGTGACGGCGGCGAGAAGCGAGACGGCACAGCGGAGCGGCATTGCTGGGTTCCTCAGGGTTTTCTGTTGCCTGCACCGAAGGGGCGGCGCGAAACATGTCTTTCGCGCCGCTCTGTTCTCCGGGTGCAAGAAAGGGGTCCGGGACCTGTGGCCTACGGCTGCCGGACATCGAACATGGAGGTGAATGATGGCTGACCGGTGCTGGCTTCGAGTTTCATCGTGTTCAGAACGTTTTGAAACGCCTTTTCCCCCTGCACCCATTTGACGTGACCATCCACATAGCAGTAGTTCGACCCGCCATTATGACGGGCGGAGACGCGTCTTCCGGGATTGGGGGCGTTCGGGAAGCCTTCGCCTTTGCTGTTTGGGTCGTACACAGCGGCGGTGGTCTCGTTGGCACCGAAACTGCCCATCGCCGAGATACCACGATAGATCGTCCCGATTTGTCCGGACGATCCTGGAGGGGTATCGCCACGCTGCACCACGACCCGATCCGGATTATTACGCCTGTATAAAGCCGAATCCATCAGCCAGGCGGTTTCGGCGGGTTTGGTAAAATCACTGAGCGCGGCCCCGCCCGCGCGTCCGCCGGTGGACGAGCGGGACCACCAGAACACCGGACCCGCCGCGATATACGTCACGCGCTGATCCGTCCCCGCGGCGCCCGTCGCGGCTTCGTCGGGGTCGGCGGACGGGCACAGCCACACTCCGCCTTTGGCCTGGGCGTTCGCCGTGGTTGCAAAACCGTCCGTCGCGCTTACCTGTGCCCTCTGGATATATGGCGGCAGCACCTGCCAGAAGAAGATGTTGACGGACGGGGGGCCGTTTTCGGCGATGCTGCCGACAAACGTTTCGTCGTAGTCCTGCGTGTACATCTGCGCGGCGGTGCCGATCTGCTTCAGGTTGCTCATACAGGCCGCCTGCCGTGCCTTGGCACGCGCCTGGGCAAAGACAGGGAAAAGGATCGCGGCCAGAATCGCGATGATGGCGATCACCACGAGCAGTTCGATCAGCGTAAAAGCGGACATAGCAGAGACATGGGTGTGTCTCGCGCTTGCGCGGTTCGCAACGCCCCGAACCGATCGGGTAAGAGCCGAGCGACGGGGGAACACAGGATATTCCACGATTTCCTCCTTTGGAAGAGAAACAGACAACGTTGACGATGTAGGTGATTCAGATTGACGGTAAGTACGAAAAGAGATTCCGCCGTTAGCCCGGCGGCGGCGGCCCGCTCGATTCACGAACCACAAGC
>JACMJB010000243.1 GCA_014380815.1 Armatimonadota bacterium | reverse complement strand
TCGAGAGACGGCCCCAATCTGGCACCTTCCTGCTCGCCCTGCCCGCCGCCCCGGTTCGGGGAGACGACTGCGGCATCGCCCTGATCGCCCCGTTCCAGGCAACCTCCGAGCCGGGAAGCGGCGAAGACGCCGAATGGCTATACCGCGTCGTCTCGGCCTTCGAGCGCGTGGCGGTCCCTGCCGGGGCACGACTGCTGCTGAAAGACCAATCACCCTTCCTTCACGACCCCTGCTCGATCAAGGATCTGGCCCGCGAGGCCGCTGCCCAGGGAGCGCGGGCCGCGATCTTGCTGCACCCTGCCGGACCCTGGGAGAAGATCACCTGCGCCCTGGCCCTGCTCCACGACGCAGGGGTCCATCCCGTGATCGTTTCGGGCCGCGACTATCCGGGCCTTGCCAGTCGGGTCTATTTTGACTCGGGCTGGGGGGCCTACCTCGCCACGCGGCACCTCCTTCAGCAGGGGCACCAGCGCATCGCTTTCCTCGGAGTCTGGGGCGAGCAGGAATGGGTGACGGAGCGTCTGCGGGGGTATCGGGACGCCCTGGAAGCCGCCGAGATCGAGCCGGACGATGCCTGGGTACCGCACTCAGAAACAACGCGGGACCCCGAGGTAAGGGCGCACGCTGCACTGGAGCGGCTGCTGGAACTGCCAAAAGCCCGGCGTCCCACAGCGATTGTCGCCTCGAACGATGCCCTCGCCCTCGCCCTGCTTCGATCCGCCGCTCTTTTAGGGGTTGCCGTTCCCGCCGCCCTCTCCCTGGTGGGGTTCGACAACAGTCCTGCCGCCCTGCTCGCGGGACTCACCACGATCGAGCGTCCTACCGAAGCGCTCGGCGAGGCCATCGCCCACACGACCCTTGCGCGGATCGCTGCCGGAATGGAAGCCGGGACCGTCACTCAGCGGCTTCGTCCCGTTCTGATTGAGCGAACCACCGTCGCCTGCGGGTCAACCATCGCCCACGGGGCAAACCGCGAACTCGTTTGTTTATCACCAAATGCAAAGGAGCAGTGACAATGAATGTATCAAGTCTTCAGTACCGTCTCACCGACGCGGAGCGGAAAACCTTTGAGGAGACCGGCTATCTCATGGTCGAGGATGCTTTGTCGCCGGACCAGATCGCGGCATTGACCAGAGAAACGGACCAGGTTTACGCGAAGAAGGTCGCGGCGGGGCACGACCCCCATCAGGCCCTGTTCTATCCCAACTTCCTGCCGGACAGCTCGCTTTTCGCCGATCTGACAGACTATGAAAAGATCTTGCCCAAAGTGTGGGGGGTGATGGGATGGAATATCTACCTGTACCATGCCCATCTGATCGTGACGCCCCCTTCCGGAAAGCCGCGCGACAACAAAACGTTCGGCTGGCATCAGGACAGCGGGCGCGTCAATCAGGAGATCGAGTCGTATCCTCGTCCCCGGCTTTCGCTGAAGGTAGCCTATTTCCTCTCGGATACCAGTACCGAGGGACGCGGCAACTTCTGGGTCATTCCCGGCAGCCATCTTGAGGACACTCTGGAGCGCCCCGCGACCGGCGAGGGGCAGCCGGAAGGGGGGGTGCCGGTACTGGCAAAGCCGGGAACCGCCGTCTTATTCGACCGGCGCACCTGGCATACAGCCAGCCCGAACTGGTCGGAGGTCACCCGCAAGATCCTGTTCTACGGCTACGGTTATCGCTGGATTCGCACCAAGGACGATATGACGGTCCAAACCCTGTGGGAAGAATCCGACCCGATCCGCCGACAGCTTCTGGGGTGGGGAGTGAATGCCAATGGCTATTATTCGCCCACCGACGAAGATGTCCCCCTGCGCGTCTGGCTGCGCGAACACAGCCCCGAATCGTTCGAATCGTTCAAGTAGAGACCGATCACTATTAGAGAGCAACCCGTTTTATGACACGATCTACCCGACTGAGTGCGTTCCCTGCGCTCGGAATTCTGCTTAGCCTCACCGCCGCTGCCCCCGCCTCCGCCCAGGTGATGCAGCCCGCCACGACCCCGCCGCCTGGCGCGGTCGGGCCAGGAGTCCCCGCCTTTTGGGTGCGCCCCGGCTACCGCATCACGCTCGCCGCCGACGGCATCCCGAACGCGCGCTTTCTGGAACTGGACGATAAAGGAACGCTGTATGTCAGCCGGCCCGGCCCGGGCGATATTCTCGCTCTGCGAGATAAAAACGGCGATGGCGTCTATGAGACCCGCGAAACGTTTACATCGGGTAAGCCCAGTGTCCACGGACTGTCCTTCGCCGACGGCTGGCTCTGGTACACGCAGAGCGGGGTCGTCTGGAAGGCGCGTGATACCAACGGCGATGGCAAGGCCGACGACGAACAGGCGGTCATCCCCGATGGTCAGATCCCCAAAGGCGGCGGTCACTGGTGGCGGCCTATCCTGGTGACGCCCGCCGCGCTCTACACGGGAATCGGGGACGACGGCAATATCAACGACCACCGCAACGACGACCGTGAAAAGATCTTCCGTTTCGCCAAAGACGGGACCGGCAAAGCGATGCTGGCGTCGGGAATTCGCAATACGGAAAAACTGCGTCTGCGGCCTGGGACCGATGAGGTATGGGGGGCGGACCACGGCTCCGACTGGATGGGTGGCCCATTCGGTGACAAGCAGGGCAAGCAGCCGATCACGGACTGGAACCCGCCCTGCGAATTCAATTATTACACCGAGGGCAGCTTCCATGGTCACCCGTTCGTGACCGGAAATATGATGCCACGGGAGGAGTTCAAGGACGCCCCGGATCTGATTGATCTGGTGGCGCGCACCACGCCGCCCCAGTGGCGGCTGGGCGCGCACTGGGCGCCTAACGGCTTCACGTTTCTCAGCAAGAACTACTTTTCCGCCGACCATCAGGGTGATGCGTTTATCGCCTGCCACGGCTCGTGGAACGCCACCACCAAGGCCGGTTACCGAGTCGAGCGGGTGCTGTTCGACAAGGTCAGCGGCAAACCCTACGGCTCCCTGATGGTGATTGGGACACTCGCTGCCGACGGCAAGACGCTGGGCCGGCCCGTGGACTGCACCGAAGCCCCGGATGGCACAGTCCTGCTTTCCGACGACCAGACCGGGCAGGTCTACCGAATCCAGCGCGTGATCGCTCCCACACGTCCCGCCGCGATCGCGATCGGCATGAAGGACGCCGACAAGAAAAACCCGAAAAAGAGAGCTGCCCATGAGAGCAAAGGTCGCTAACACCGATAACGTCGCAGCGGTGGGGGCGGCACTGGGATTGGCGGCGCTCGCAGTCGCCGCCCCGCCCGCACCACCACCCGTCGCGCCCACCCCGCT
>JACMJB010000242.1 GCA_014380815.1 Armatimonadota bacterium | reverse complement strand
TTTCGGCGAACCGCTGGTGGATCTCCGCAATGCCTGTCCACACGTCGTTTTGCGGCCCGGATGCCTGCCCTATCTGCGGCGCACCGTCGCGGCAATGCTAAGTCGCGCCCAGGATAACCTTCCACCGGACTATCGCTTCACGGTCTCGACTGCGCTGCGGACCATCGAAATGCAGTCGGAGATGTACTGGCGGGCCTACAACCGCCTGAAGGAAGAAAAGCCGCACCTTCCGACATCAGCTCTTCGTAGGACAACCAATAAGTACTATGCCGCCCCCGATGTGAAGGCGCCGCCCGGTCACACGACCGGCGGCGCGGTGGATGTCGGGTTGGTCGGTCCGGATTTTAGCAGCCTGGACATGGTTGCCCCGACCAGAGGCTGGGAAGCGGCGTATACTTGGTCGGACAAAATCGGCCCTGAAGCGAAGCGGCACCGCCTCCTGCTCACCACCGCGCTTCTGGATGCGGGCTTCTCGAACTGTCGCGATGAGTGGTGGCACTGGAGCTACGGAGACAATGCCTGGGCGGTACGTACCGGATGCGGGGTCGCGGTATACGACCGGATCGCGCCGCCCACCGGTTACACCTTTATCTACCGACCTCAGGAAGAGGAGCATCGCGTGGGATACCGAATTTGCGGGAAAAGAGCGGTTCGGACCCAGTGGGGCTAGATTCCCAGGCCGCGCCGCACTTTTGGAGCAAAGAAACATGCTACAATGACGCCATTATGCGATGCTTCTTCCACCTGATTGTCGCCTCCTTTGCCGCACTTTTGCTTCTTGCGACACCTGCCGCCGCTCAGACATCCGAAACCAAAAGCTTCAAAGTGGCGGTCACGCAGGTGGACGGTATCACCAGCGAAGTGGTGGACAAACTCTGGTCCGGTACTGATGAGTACTGGCACCACGGCGATTACTACCGGATTGTCTCGATCCTGCGTGTCTGTGTGGAAGCGGACCCCGGCTTCACAGACGCCTACGGCAGCGGTTCCTGGCTTCTTTGGAGCCTCGGGGACATGGCTGGGGCAGACCGGCTTCTGAAATACGGGACCGCCCGCAGGCCCGACCTCTGGGACCTGGAGTACGAGTTCGGCTGGCATCTGTACAACACCAAGCGCTACGCCGCTGCTCTCCCCTATCTGAAGCGCGCCACCACGAATGCAAAGGCAAGTGCCGTTGCCTGGAAGACGCTCGCCCATTGTTATGATCGCCTGGGACGCACCCAGGAATCCGCCGCGACCTGGCGCGCCGTGGTGCAAAAGTTTCCCAGAGATGCCGCCGCACCCAGCAACCTTCGCCGTGTCGAGGCTAAACTCCCATAACGAAAGTCACTGGAAGTTTCAAGCCTGAGACATTCAAGAGCGACTCCCGAAGAAACAGAAGAGCCGAAGAGACGCATGCTGCCAGAGCAAGACCATTCCCCTGCCGACATTCCTGACTCTCCGCCTGTCGCACGTCCGGGGATGGCGGTTCCCGGAACGCTCTTTATCTGGCTGATTCTTCTAGCGCTCTCTTTTGCCGCCCCCGCGCTGATCCCGCAGAAAGAGCGGCGCGTTTCGCCGGGGCGAGAAAACTCTCTTTCAGTCCAGGACTTCAACGCCTACGCGCAGTCCGAGACATATCTCCGGGTTGCCTTTGGGGTCGAGGCCTCGGAGCGCCTGCTGGGCACGCTTGGCGGCGGTGGGCTTGCCGGGATCGCCTCTGCCTCAACACGGAACCAGGAGACGCGCATCCGCTCTCTCCAGGATGCCGCGCGGAACTATCGCAAGCTGCTGAAAACGGAGACGGCTCCCAATATCGCGCGGCGCATTCTGATCGTTGAGCACGCCGCAAAAAAGCCGCTTGACACCGCGCTCCTGACAAAGACGCTGCCGGAGGCTTTGAAGAAGACCGGGGTCAGACCCGCCCCCATCGCGACGGAGCAGTCGTTCTGGCGCGAACTCTATGGCACTCCGCCGTCGGTTTCCGCTGCGAATGCTGCAAAATACGAGCAGATCGTGCGGGGGATGAAGCTCCGTTTCCTGCAGAACTACGTGCTTGCGGATCTGTACACGGCGGCGAGCGATCCACAAAAAGCCGCGTCTTTTCGGTCCGCCTTCGATGCCGCCGCACTGAAGGGAATCGCCGCCCAGTCCGCCATCGGTCTGTATATCGGGTTTGTCGCGCTTGCGGGCCTTGTCTTCCTTGTCATTTTCCTTGTTGCCGCCTCACTCAAGAGCTGGACCCTCGTCAAACGGGTCGCGACGATTCCGCAGACACTGTCCTGGGGCGAGCTTCTGGACGCCTTCATTTTTTATCTCGCTGTCACCAGAGTCCTTGGACTCGCGATCCAGCTAGTAGCCGTGCCGCTCATTCCCGACCCGACTCCCCAAGCATCGCTGGCGGTCAGCACGGGAGTTTATGCGGCGACCGCGGTGCTGGCGCTGGCCTATCTATGGCGCGGCGCGCGGCGACGCGGCGTGACTCTCGCCGACATCGGGCTTCGTGCTCCGCGCGGTGTTTGGGGGGAGATCGCCTACGGGTTCGCGGGCTACTGCGCGGCGCTCCCGATGGTGTTTCTTCTGAGCTTTCTTTCTCAGCAGTTTTTTCAGAACGATCCCTCGCGAACCCCCAATCCGATCCTGCCGCTCATTGCCTCTGAGCGGGACCCGTTCGCACGGTTTGTGATCTACCTGCTGGTCGCCGCCGCCGCCCCGTTCTTCGAGGAATTGTTTTTTCGAGGGGCGCTGTTTGCGGGCCTCAGAACCCGGTTTGGCTGGGTACTGTCGGCGGTCCTTTCCGCCGCCGTTTTCGCGGTTGTGCACCCGATGCAGGACTGGCTGCCGATCTTCGGTCTTGGCTTCGCGCTTGCGGCCATGCGCGAGATGCGACAGAGTCTGATCCCTGGCATGACCGCACACTTTCTGCAAAACTCGTTCTCGTTTGTTGTGATGTCGGTGCTGTTCGGGTCGTGAGGCCCCCATCGCGGAACTCTTCGCCCTCCCCGACTGTATCCTTTACGGAAGTTCGTGTTCGAGTCACACGCTGCAGAGGTGCAGGGAACCAGGCCTGCACCGAACGTATCGCCTGCACCGTTGGGGTAAAACGGGCACAGGTCGTGCCGGTGGGCGGCGGGACGTTCTGGAATAAACGATTCCGGATTACCGGCTTGAATGACGCGGAACGGAGCGATTGCCTTGCCCGTTTTGCCCGCATCGGCGATGGTAAAATGAGCGCGTGGTGGGCAGAGGCCGCCGACGGATAGATGGGTAGGAACGAGACAATGAGCCAAGTAGCGGAAACAAACAATACCTCCGGCAACGCGCCGGATAGCATACGAAACGTGGTGATTCTGGGTAGCGGACCAGCGGGTCTGACGGCGGCGATCTACGCCGCCCGCGCCAACATGAACCCCCTGGTCATGGGCGGACTCCAGCCCGGCGGTCAGCTGATGATCACCACTGATGTCGAGAACTTTCCCGGCTTCGCGGACCCTATCGAGGGACCGGATCTGATGCTTGCCATGGAAAACCAGGCAAAACGGGTCGGCGCGGAAGTCACCCATGCCATCGCGCTGAAGGTGGACCTTTCACACCGCCCGTTCACTATCGAAACCAACGAGGGGCAGACGATTCAGACCAAGACGCTGATTATCGCCACGGGAGCATCGGCGAAGTGGCTTGGCCTGCCGTCTGAGACCGCGCTCTACAACAAGGGAGTATCCGCCTGCGCGACCTGCGATGGCTTTTTCTTCAAGGGCAAGGATGTGGTCGTGGTCGGCGGCGGTGATACCGCGCTTGAGGAGGCCATGTACCTGGCCCGGCTGTGCAAATCCGTGACGCTAATCCACCGGCGCGACACATTGCGGGCAAGCAAGATCATGCAGGATCGTGCCCTGAAGAATGAGAAGATCCACTTCCTGTGGGACACGATCATCAAGGATATTCTGGACCCCTCTGAGGGCAAAGTAACCGGGATTCGTGTCATTAACATTAAGACCGATGAGGAGAAGGTGATCCCGACCGACGCGGTGTTTGTCGCCATCGGGCATAAACCGAACACCGATCTTTTCAAAGGTCAGCTCGACCTGGACGATGACGGCTATCTTTGCGTAACGACCGGAACAAGGACGGGCATTCCTGGCGTGTTCGCATCGGGCGATGTCCATGATACGGTGTACCGCCAGGCAGTCACGGCGGCGGGCACAGGCTGCATGGCGGCGATTGATGCCACCCGGTTCATCGAAGCCGAAGAGGCCGAAGAGCATTAGCGGGTCTTTGGCGTCGTACTGGTTCTAGAGGTGGCGCTGATGATACCGATGATGCCGGTACCGGGACGCGTTGTCGCGGTCGGTGTAGACCTCGCGGATGTGAATCGGGTCCGGTCGCTCCTGGCGCGGCACCCGCTGCGGTTCGCGCAGCGGGTGCTTTCGGAGAAGGAAGCAACCTACTGCCTGTCCCGACCGGACCCCGCGCCGCACATCGCGGCGCGGTTCGCCGCGAAAGAAGCGGTCATCAAATGCCTCGGCGGTGGCTGCGCCCTCCGCGAGATCGAGGTGGAGCGGGCGCTGTCCGGTGCGCCATCGGTCAAGCTCTACGGACGGGCAAAGGCGCGGGCCGGTCGGTATCAGGTACGGATTTCGCTCAGCCACCTGGAGCAGGTCGCCGCCGCGTTCGCGGTGCTTGTGGCAGTGGACGAGACGGACGCTCCATGAGGCGCGAGGGGTCCGCGGCGGCTCTGGTTCAGGACGGAGCGCGGCGATTACAGGCGGCGGGTATCGCAGCCAGCGCGGCCCTTGTCGAGGCGCGGCTCCTGGCCTTGCACTCCCTTGGCATTACTCCCGAAGCGCTTTGGCTAAAACCGGAACGGGCGGTGACCGAAAGGCAAGGGGCGCAGTTCGAAACGCTGCTTGCCCGGCGAGCGAAACGGGAGCCGCTGGCGTACCTGCTGGGAGAGCGCGAGTTTTATGGGCGGTCGTTCCGTGTTGATGCCTCCGTGCTTATCCCACGGCCCGAAACCGAGTTTCTGGTCGAGGTGGTACTGGCAGTCCTGAAGGCAAATCCGGCTCCCCGCTTCGCGGATGTTGGAACGGGTTCGGGAATCATCGCGGTTACCCTAGCCGCGCAGCTTCCCCACGCGATTTCCTTCGCGACGGATATTTCCCCCGAGGCGCTTGCGGTCGCGCGGGAAAATGCCGCCCGACAGGGGGTCAGGGACCGGGTCGCTTTTGCGGAGGGAGATCTGCTTGCCCCCATCTCAAACAGGGCACCGTTCGACGCCATCGCCTCAAACCCACCCTACATCGCCCCCTCGGAGATCGAGAGCTTGGAGCCGGAGGTGCGGGACTGGGAGCCGCGCATCGCGCTCGGCATGCAGGAAGACCCGCTTCATTTTTACCGGCGCCTTGCCCGTGAGGCTCCTCCCCTGCTCGCACTCGACGGGGCGCTTGCGGTTGAAGTGGGCCGTGGGCAGGCGGAGGCGGTCAAAGCGCTATGGGCGGATGCGGGTTTGAAGGACATCGAGACCGTTCGTGATTACGCGGGGATCGAGCGTGTCGTTGTGGGCCGCAAACGGGCTTATCCGGTCGTATAATGAGGGCATGTCTCCAGCCAACAACCCCTCCCCCGCTTCCCGCACCGTGCACCTGCAGGGGCATCTGCTCGATTCAGGCCTGATGAACGAGATTCTGGATCTCGTCTCTGAGGGTGGCGGCACCTTCGAGGTCGCGGATTTCGCGGCGGGACGAACGCGCGATGATCTCTCCGCGGCAGTGCTGCGCGTTCATGCCCCGAACACGGCGATCCTGGAAGACATCGTTTCCCGGCTGATTGATCGCGGCGCGCGAATTCCCCCGACCGAGGAATCGGACGCGCGCCTGGCGACGGTCGAAAAGGACGGTGTTGCACCCGACGACTTCTATTCCACGACTATTTTCCGAACCGAGGTACGGGTCGGCAGCCACTGGATACCCGTTCAGAAGCAGCGTATGGACGTGATGGTGGTCATTGGGACGGGCATGGGAACGGCGGAGTGCCGCCTGATGCGGGATTTGAGGTCGGGTGAGCAGGTTATCTGCGGCGTGGACGGTATCCGCACCTTTCCCCCGGAGCGCGCGGCGGGCGGCACAACGGATGAGTTCGCGTTCATGGCGTCCTCCGTTTCCTCCGAGCGGCGGGTAGAAACGGCGGTAGAGGAGATCTCGCGTGACCTGGCCCGAATCCGGGACGAGGGAGGAAAGGTGGTGGTTGTCGCGGGACCCGTCGTCGTGCACACGGGCGGCGCCCCCTACTTAGCCTTGATGGTTCGCGAGGGATACGTCCAGATGCTGCTGGGCGGGAACGCCATCGCCGCGCACGACATCGAGCTTTCACTGTATGGGACCTCACTCGGCGTCAACCTGGAGCGCGGTCAGCCAGTCCACGAAGGGCACAAGCACCATTTGAAGGCCATCAATATGGTGCGTGGCTACGGCAGCATCGCCCAGGCGGTACAGGCTGGCGCGGTCCCCAGCGGGGTCATGCGCGAGTGCGTTCTGAAAGGGGTTCCGTTCGTGCTCGCCGGTTCCATTCGCGACGATGGTCCGCTCCCCGACACGCTGATGGATCTGGTCGAGGCGCAGCGGCAGTATCAGGAAGCGATCCGCGGGGCCGACCTGATCATCATGCTGTCGTCCATGCTGCATTCCATCGGCACGGGAAACATGACGCCATCCGGGGTGAAGCTGGTCTGCGTTGACATCAACCCCGCCGTGGTGACCAAACTGGCCGACCGAGGAAGCCTGGAGTCCGTGGGGATCGTGACGGATGTCGGCCTGTTTTTGCGTCTGATCGCCGGGCGGTTGGGGTTGGTGTAGCGGTTGCGTGACTCCAGCCGCTCGACCACTCTTATTTCAGCGCGGCGGCGATAGTCTTCTCGACCTCGGGTGTCATGGGGTCGGTGCCTGCCGGAAAACGGTTGATGATCTTGCCGTCCTTGCCGACCAGGAACTTCGCAAAGTTCCATTCCACCTCGCCCGCGAATTTCGGGTCGGTGTCCTTGCTGGTCAGGTATTTGTAGAGCGGTGCTTGATTCGGCCCTTTGACCTCTATCTTGCTGAACAGTTCAAACGTGGTTCGGTACTTGGTCGTGCAGAACTCCTTGATCTCCTGATCTGAGCCGGGTTCCTGCTGACCAAAGTTGTTCGCGGGGAATGCCAGAACCCGCAGCCCCTGCCCTTTGTACTTCTGATGCAGCGTTTCCAGCGAGGCGTACTGTGGGGTGTTGCCGCAAAGCGATGCGGTATTGACGATCAGCAGGACCTTGCCCTTGTAGGAATTGAGTTTCACCGGCTCGCCAAGGATGGTTTTGACCGTGAAATCATGGACGCTCTTGGGGGTGCTGGGTGCGGCAGGCGCGGCCTCGGCTTTCGTATTGTCGGCTCCGATAAAGGTGGCAAGTGAGGCAATAGCCGCAGCAAGAAGCGCAACGGAAACGGTGATAAACAGTGGTTTGGACATGCGATCAGGCTTTCTAGAAAGGGAGATTCCCTTTATGGTAACACGAAGGGAAGGTTTAGGTTCCGATGGGTGGCGGACCCGGTCAAAAGAAAAGCAGAACCCGCTGGCAAGCCGAGGCGTCCAATAAACCAATGCATCTTTTGAAGAACCGCCGCGAGTTTCTGTTGCTCGCCGCCGCCACACCGTTTGCTCTGTTGGAAGGCTGCGCGAAAGTGCCCTCCAGCGACCTGGGCAGCAATGCTCTTATCCGCTACGCAACCGTTCGGATGCGGGTTGCGGGTCGGATTCGACAGACCGCGGCGGAGGGGCCGGCCTGCTCGTATTACTTTCTCCTCAACTTCGTGGACGACATCAACCTCGATGCCGGTCCGGCTCCGGTGACCGGGCTACCCTGGGGGAATGGT
>JACMJB010000241.1 GCA_014380815.1 Armatimonadota bacterium | reverse complement strand
GGGCGCCGGCGAGCCAGGCTAGCAGCACGAGGCTAGGAGCGGCCACGTCGGCCAACCGCGAGTCTATGTTGCCTCGAACCAGATAGACCTGTGCCAGGAGCGACCGGAGGGCGGCGGGAAGCTTCTCCTCTTCGTTGCAGGCGGCGACCACGATCGAGAGTGGTGGCGCAGCTTCACCGGGACCGAACGGCGGCTGCTCTTCGAGGACGCGGGCGCGGCGCGCCCCCATCGCGTAATCGGCGGCGACCCCGGCCCAGCCCACAGCGAGCAACCCCCCTAGAAGATTGACGATCAGACGCATCCCTTAGATGTGCTTCTGCTCGACGCTGGAGCGATTGCTTCCCCCGCGAGTCCATGTGTTAGGCGGCGGCACCGCAGCGCCCGCATTCACTACCCCCTCCCGCTGACTGCCGGGCGTTTCTCCCCGACCCGCACTCGCTGCCGCGCGCCGGACAAGGTAAGGGCGCTCGAAACACAGATAGAAAGCGTAGGCGAGTCCAAGGCAGACAGGGGTGGCGACCAGCAGGCGAAAGACAAACAGGCCTGTTGGTGAGAGGAATAAACCCCGTTCCACGGTCGGGAGGATACCCATCACGATGCAGTGTGTGAGATACAGACTGTAAGAGATCAATCCGGTGAAGCGAACCAGCGGCGACTCCAGGAACTGCTGTGCCAGAGGACGCCGCGCGACTCCTTGCTTTGCAGCGACAGTGGACTGAGCGCAGTACAGGAGAAAGCAAGCGACCAATGCCCCAATGAGAGTATCCTTCATCGCCTGAACGGTGTAGGAAGTGTAAAATGGAAGCTCCGAGGATATCGCATGGACCGGCAAGACCCGAAGCAGCGCCAGATACCCCGCCACAATCAGCATCGCAATGAGCAACAAGGATCCGTTGAAGCGCTGCCGCTGAGTGGGGTCACGAATGATCCCTGCCCTGCTCGGCTTTAGAAAGCGGTCCGAGGCGTGGACCGCGGTGATCTGTCCGATGGCAAAGAGACCGATATACCAGAAACAAGCGCCTTGAATGCTGCGGACAGAGGTCAGCATAGGGGCCATTCCCAGCGGAATGCCCGCAAAGACTGCCGCCATGTTTCCGAAACGCCGCCAAACAGGCAACAGAATCACCGGATGGAGATTGTGTATCAACAGGACGTGGCCACAAAGCCGCTGGGACTGAAGTTTGCGAGGAAAGCATCGCGAGACGCCGGGCGGCTGCTGCTGCCATGCAAAAAATCCAGCCCTGCTGGGGTCAAAAGCAGCCCGGCAAGCGAAAGCAGCACCGCGGCGTAGTAGGGCGGCAAAATACGAAAACTTCGACGGCGCACGTACTCGCCAAATCCGCCCTGAAGGCGTCGGTCGCTGGAGAGGGCGATCGGGAGCATCAGACTGAAGCCGGAAAGGACGATGAAGATCGCTACCATCGTGTGCCCAAAGGCTGTCAGCGCAACGAACCTGCCGACCCAGACTGGCGCCCCGTTGGTTGCCCCATTCCCCAGAAGGTGATGGATCACGACGTAAAATGCCGCAAGCCCCCGCAGGCCATCCAGGAAATCCAGATGGATCTTTGGTGGCTTTTGCGCGGCCTTCGGCGAGCTATCGGCGGTCGCCGACAAGTCGCTGGGTGGCATTGATCTGGTGGAATCATTGAAATCGCGGGTCATAGTCCTCGGAACATTATAACAAGTTTTGTGAGATATTCATGAATTTCAGCTAGCGCCACTAGCGCCACTATTGCCCGGCGCGCTCAAAGAACCCGCAGGTAGCGGTGGATAGAGAGAAACGAGCCGCCCGCGCCCAGGACCGCGCCCGCCCCGATCAGCGAGAGTGCCAGCGACGGTGCATCAATGGGACCGCCGTATGGCAACAGCATCGGGACGGTATCGCGAATCAGGGTGCCAACGCTGCGTCCGACCACGTACAGACACAGTGAGGCGAGCGCGCCGCCGAGCACCCCGTGGATCAATCCCTCCAGCAGCAAGGGAAGGCGGATGAACCAGGGTGACGCCCCGACGATCTGCATGATTTTGATCTCGCGTCGGCGGGCCGCGACCGACACGCGGATGGTGTTCGAAACGACCAGCAGTGCGCCCAGCAGCAGGATCACGCCGCCGATACCGCCGATCATCCGCAGAAAGTTCGCGATACGCCGGACCCCGTTCAGTTCGTCTTCGGGCACAGCGACCTCCTGCACGAGATCGCTCCAGCCGCGAACCGTCCCAGCGATCTTTCCCGCCTGTTCCGGGTCAGACAGGGTCAGGATAAAAGTGTCGTTCATCTGGTTTGGGATGCCGGAGATGTCTATCGAGTAGTTTTTGGTCTGCTCGGCCCATACCTGCTGCCTGGAGCGGAACTGCACGGTAGCGACTCCAGGCAGCGCGCGCAGCCGGGGGGCGATCTGGTCCCGG
>JACMJB010000240.1 GCA_014380815.1 Armatimonadota bacterium | reverse complement strand
CGGCGGCGATAGCTGCCGCCGCGCCCTCGTTATCGTACTCGTCCTGCTGATCGGCAATCAGTCCGACATGGGCACGCTCGTCCTTGTCCAGGAACTTGAGCGCGACATAGCGGAACAGGTAGTCCATGATGCTTTTCGCCATGGGGATATCCGGATTGCCGGTGAACCCCGACGGCTCGAAGCGGGTATGCATGAACTTTTCGACCAGAGTGCGCAGTGGAACGCCGTACTGCAGTGCGAGCGAGATCGAAGTCGCGAAGGAGTCCATCAGGCCCGAAACGACGGACCCTTCCTTCGACATGGTGATGAAGATCTCGCCGGGCGTCTGGTCCGGGTACAGACCGATGGTGATATAGCCTTCGTGGCCGCCCACGGAGAACTTGTGGGTCAGACTCTGACGCTCATCGGGCAGCTTGCGGCGCAGCGGCCTGGCTTCGAGGGGCGCGGCGGCGGCAGCGACCGCCACGGCTTCCTTCTTCGTTTCGGTGGCGCCGGTGGAGAGCGGCTGGGTCTTCTTGGAGCCATCGCGATAGATCGCAAGCGCCTTGGTTCCCAGCTTCCACGCCTGCAGGTATGCCTCGGCGATCTCCTCCGGGGTGGCGTCGTGCGGCATGTTGACGGTCTTGGAGATCGCGCCGGAGATAAACGGCTGGACTGCCGCCATCATCTTGATATGCCCCAGGTAATGGATGGTCCGGGTCCCGTTCTTGGCACGGAACGCGCAGTCGAAGACGGACAGGTGCTCATCGGCAAGGCCCGGCGCGCCCTCGATGGTATCGTTCGCCTCGATGTAGTCCAGAATGGCCTTGCGCTCGGAGGCCGAGTAACCCAGCCGCTCCAGAGCCTCCGGGACCGTCTGGTTGACGATCTTGAACATGCCGCCGCCCACCAGGCTCTTGTACTTGACAATCGCGATATCCGGTTCGACGCCGGTCGTGTCACAGTCCATCAGAAAGCCGATGGTATTGTGGCTGATGAAGCCCTGCGCGATATAGGTGACGTTTTCCGGAACGGACAGATCGTAGGTGAGCTGTTCCCCGCCATCCTCATTTGCGGTGATACGGTCGTAGAAGAAGCCGAGGGCGTGGGCAAGACGCCTATCGCCGGTCTCCTCAAACAGCGACTGTGCGGTGCGACGGGTAATTGCCCCGTCCTGCCGCCTCATTGCCTGGGTGGCAGCGCCGCGAAGCGGATGATCCGCGGAAATCAGTTCATCCACGACTTCGCGTCCCAGATAGATAAAGTCGTGCCGTGCGGTTTGCTCGCCATAGCGGTTGGCGACAAGGGCCGTCTTTCGCGCACCGATGAAACCCACGGCATCCCGGTAAGCGTCGGCATAGGACGAGTTCCGAAGCCGCAGAACGTACGCGGGGGAGTTGTCCCACCCCGTCACGGTCTGCCGCGTCATGGTTGGGATGCCAAGCGCGAGAAGAAGTGTCTTGACCTCCTCGCTAAATGCCTGGTGCGTCGTCGTCCAGCAAGGAACCCCGTTCGTCACCGTTCCATCGGCTTCGTATAAGCCGCGCAGGAACGCCCCGTAAACCACGGCGTCGTTGGTCGCCAGGACAGCGTCGGGGATATGCGGCAGGTAGCCCTTGCCGGTGTGTGCCTCGCCAGGCAGACGTTTGGCAAATCCGCAGGCATCCCACCACAGCGACAGCGGAACGGAATGGACGGCAACCTCCTGGTATCCCCCCTGCTCGGTGACATGCGCAGGAAGGTTGAAGAGGTCCTTAACCAGCGACTGCACGCGCGCGGCGACATCGGCATCGGTATTAGCGACACAGAAGCGCGGTCCTTTGCTCTGAAGTGAGCCATCACCCATGAAGTAGCCGATCAACTCGGCGAGTTCTGGGGTCATGGTGCGCGGGGCGCGGGTCGCGTAGTCACCCGTCCAGCGTTCCTCGCCGAGCGGAGGTAGCTGCACCGGGCACGGCTCACCCACCAGAGTCCCCATCGAAAGGGCAACCACATCGCCGGGGGTAATGTCCGCAAACCGCTTCCAGACCATTTCACCCGTGGCGGTATCCACCACCTTGATACGGTGCTTGAGCGTTCCCTGAATCGCGTAGCCGCTCCGGGTGAGGATGCGCCGGGTCAGCTCGATTCCGTTGACATAGAACTTGGTGACCTGCTTCGGGCCTTCGTCCGTCAGCACTCGGAAGTCGGTGTCCTGCCACTGCTTCCCGTTCACATCGCCCAGGCGGCTCAGACGCATCAGGCCACGGTCCGTCAGGACCATGGACCCGGCAACCAGACAGCCCGTGGGAGCAAGCACCGAGATCTGAGAGTTACGGTAACCGGTCTCCTGACCGGCTGCCAGCGCCCTGTCCCAGCACTGGCGCGCGGCATCAATCAGATTATCCGGCACCAGGTCGCGCTGGATCGCCTCGATGTGATCGCGGTGCATCTGCATCACCCGCAGCATCGGCTGACGGTTCCGCTCATAGCCCGCAAACGTCCCGACCCGGCCCGCCATCTTCGACGACTGATGGTACGCCTCACCGGAAAGGATCGCCGTGATCGCAGCGGCATAGGCGCGTCCCTCATCTGAATCGTAGGCCAGGCCGCGTGCCATCAGCAGCGCGCCAAGGTTCGCATAGCCCAGGCCGAGGGGGCGATAGTCGAAGGAATTGACGGTGATCTTATCGGTCGGATACGCGGCGTTGCCGACCATGATCTCCTGCGCGGTGATCGTGATTCGGACCGCGTGCTTGAACTCCTCGATGTCGAATTCCCGGTCCGACGTCCGGAACCGCATCAGGTTCAGCGAAGCGAGGTTGCAGGCGGTGTCATCCAGGAAAAAGAATTCACTACAGGGATTACTAGCGTTGATTCTGTTGGTATTTGGACACGTGTGCCAGCGGTTCGCGGTGGTGTCGAACTGCATGCCGGGGTCGCCGCAGAACCAGGTGGCCTGCGCGATCTTGTGCATCAGGTCGCGGGCGCGCTTGGTTTCCGCGACCTCGCCGCCGATGACATTGATCGTGCTCCAGTCGCGGTCGAGTTCGACGGCTCGCATGAAATCATCGGTCGCCCGGACCGAATGGTTGGCATTTTGGAAGAAGACCGAATCGTAAGCCCCGTTCGGAACATTGAACGCGCCGGAGTAGCCCGCCTCGATCAGCGAGTGCGCCTTCTTTTCGGCGTCGGCCTTGCACTCAACAAACTCCTCGATGTCCGGGTGGTCGGCATTCAGGATAACCATTTTTGCCGCGCGGCGCGTTTTGCCACCCGATTTGATCGCCCCGGCAAAGGCATCGAAGCCGCGCATGAACGAGACCGGGCCAGAAGCGGTCCCACCGCCCTTCAGCCCCTCTTTGGAAGAGCGCAGGACGGACAGGTTCGTGCCGGTCCCTGATCCCCATTTGAACAACATCCCCTCGGTCTTCGCCAGGGTCAGAATGCTCTCCATGGTGTCGTCCACGGAGTTGATGAAACACGCACTGACCTGGGGCCGTTCGCCTGGAACGCCCAGGTTGAACCAGACCGGTGAGTTGAACGCCATGTATTGATGCAGCAGCAGGTAGCGAAGCTCATCGTGGAACGCGTCGGCGTCGGCCTCCGTAGCAAAGTAATTGTCCTTCTTGCCCCATTTGTGGATCGTGTCGGCGACGCGGGAGATCAGCTGCTTAACGGAGTGCTCTCGACCCGGTGCCCCGACCTTGCCCCGGAAGTATTTGGAAACCACGACATTGGTGGCAAGCATGGACCAGGCCTTGGGAATCTCGCAGTCCTTCTGCTCGAAGACGACCTCGCCGCGCTCGCCGGTGATTGCGGCGGTGCGCAGATCCCACTCGGTCGTGGCATAGACATCCTCGCCCGCTTTGGTGTAGCGGCGCTCGAAGGTCAGGCCCTCACCTGCGAACATATCCGGGGCGGCCCCGGTCCCACGGACGGCCTCCGTGATCCGCTCCGGCAACGGCGGCACACTCTGCACCGAGGTGGGCGCGGCCATCAGCGGGGTGGCACCGGCAGGCTCGCTCGACGACTCGGCGGTCAGTGATTCGAAGTCGGCGTTGGGCGCGGCGGCTTCCTCGGCGAACGGGTCGGTCAGGGCGTCTCCCGCGTCAGCGTCCGCGACCACTGCGGCTTTCGCTCTTGCCTTCGCGGGGGCCGCCTTCGGTACGCCGTTCTTGCTGCTGCCCACCGGCTTGGTGTCGGCGGAGTCATCGCCAAAAAGTTCGTTTGCTGCCACTGGATTCGGATCCTTCTCTAGGCCGCTCGTGGGCGGCCTGTCCTGATGTTGATGAGTACCCGCACCGAGCGGGTATCGGGAGCGCATGTCGTAACGGGGAACTGGTTCGGTTCGTCACTGCTGGACGCGGTCTATTTGGTGGTCCCGCGTCGCCTGGGCGACAGGCGGTCCACGATCTGACGGAACTGCTGGGCGTCCTCGAACTGGCGGTACACCGATGCAAAGCGAACATAGGCCACCTGGTCCAATGCCCGGAGCCGCTCCATGACCAGCTCGCCGATCTCATTGGAGGGCACTTCCTTCTCCTGACGGCTGTAGAGCGCCCGCTCGATGTCGTCCACCACGCCGCTGATCTGGTCGTCGGACACGGGCCGCTTTTTGCAGGCGATCTCGACCGCCCGCCGCAGCTTCACCCGGTCAAACGGCTCACGGGTGCGTCCTCCAGCCTTGACGACCATCAGGCGCAGTTCCTCGATCTCCTCGAAGGTGGTGAACCGGCCTTTGCAGGTTTCACACTCCCGCCGCCGCTTGATCGCCGCGCCTTCCCGGACGGGACGCGAGTCCAGTACATGATCTTTATCCTGCGCGCCGCAGTAAGGACACTTCATTTCGGTGCTGAATGCCTCGCGAAAAGGCGTCCCTTTTCGCATTTCCTTCGCCGCAGTGCCGCGCGGCAAAACGACCCAAAAAGCTTCCAAAGCCTATATCTAGTGCGGTACACGAATTGTATACCCCATATGTTGAGTCTGTCAAGTCAGCAGCGAGGAACTTTTTGTGTTTGCTATCTGTTTGAGTCTTACCGAAAGCAGCAGGAAAATCAATCTTTTGTTTGCCCTTTCTGAGACAGCACGCAGCAAACAACTCTCTGCCTCACGGATCGGTGAGACCGGGCGTCAAAAGCCTCTCACGCGACGTTTTCGATGTAGAATTACCAAGCTCTCCTTTGAAGATTTGAAGACAGGGACCACTTGCTCATGGCGTCTCCCCGTGCCGACAAGCTGCCTGGAACCGTTGTTCCGTCGTTGATCGCGCTGGCAGTGCTGTTGCTGCATTTGACCTGCCTGACACAATATGGCGTCTTCCGCGACGAATTTTACTACCTGGATTGCAGCCGTCATCTCGCCTGGGGGTACGTGGACCATCCGCCGTTCTCTATTGCCGTTCTGGCGGCGCTCCGGGGTATCTTCGGGCAGTCGCTGGCGGTCGTTCGGCTTCCGGTGGTCCTGATTCATGGGGCAATCGTGCTGCTGGTTGGAGATCTGGTCCAGCGGCGCGGGGGCGGGCGATTTGCTCAGGCACTGGCCTGCCTTGCTACTTCGCTGGCACCTGTATACCTGTCGGGGATGCATTACTATTCGATGAATGCCTTCGACGTGCTGCTGTGGACGGCTGCGGCAAGCCTCCTGGTGCGCCTGCTCCCCAGTCCCACACTGAGCGGCT
>JACMJB010000239.1 GCA_014380815.1 Armatimonadota bacterium | reverse complement strand
GTCTACCGACCGGCCTCGGAGCCGATGTCGCTCCGACCGATCGGAGGCGGAGAGATCCAGCCGTCGGGCGCGCCGCCGGGCAGCGCCACTCCCACTGCTCCGACATCTGCGGTCGCTCCCGCTGCCCCGCTTGCCCCTCCGACACTGGGAGCAATGGCTCCTCTCGCGGCCCCTGGTGGGGCAGTTGGAGCCGCTGCCGGCACTGCCTCCGCCGCCGGCGCTGCCTCCGCTGCCAGCGCCCCGTCCGCCCCCCCGACACTCGCGGGGCTTTCCCCCTCGGCCCCACCCCTCGGAGGACCTGCCTCCGGGAACGCCGCACCGATCCCGGATGTTCTGGCCGCGCTGAATACGCCGCCCGATGCCACGAACCCATATCTCAATAGCGGCAGACCGGAGATCGAGAACCGCCCCACATCCTATGGCGACGAGGGAAACGGCTTCGATTCCCGAAAAGCGCTGATGATCGGGGCGGGCGCACTCGTCGCCCTGCTGCTTTTCTTCGTGGCAAAAGCGGTGCTGCCGTCGAAGATCGCGGTCCCAACCGCCTTTACGACCCACACCAGCACCACGAACGCCTTCGCGCTGGAGGTGCCGACCGACTGGTCCCGCAGCGCCATGGATACCAAGCGTGAAGACAGCATGACCGGACAGCAGTACGAATCCGATGTAGACGGCGTCATGGTCAGGCAGGGCAAAGCGGTCATTGATGTCTCCACGGATGACGGCGCGGATGTAAAGCAGAACCAACTGCTCTCCGGTGGCGGCCCGAACTTCGGCGCGCTGCTCGATGACAAGCACAAGCAGCACCTGGCTATCATGAAAAAGCGCGTCAGCGGGTTCACCGAGACGGAGGCGAGCGGGTTCAGCCTGGCCCCCTTCGGTGCGAAGATGATCGAATACACCGGGACCAGCGGCTTCCTGGGGATCAGCGGCAAAGTCCATGGCTACGCCGCGACAGTCCAGGGGCCGAATCACTTCATGCAGATCTTTCTGCAGTGCCCCGAGAACAACTGGGACGACCTGAAACCGGTCTACCAGCGCATTCTCAAAAGCGTGACCCTCGATGGCGTGAACGCCCAAACGCTCCAGGACAGCCTGGGCGGGGGCGCGGGCGGTCTGCAGGTCCCCGGTGGGGACGCTGCTGCGCTGCCTTTTCCGTAGCCGAGAGGGCCAACCGGAAGGAACCGCGAAAAACGGCCCCCACCACGGGGGCCGTTTTTTTGCCTGCAACGGGTTTTAGGGAAGGGGACAACGGGAACTCCAAAAGCAGTTTGAGGTCTCGCAGAGTGGAAAGGTATAACCCCATGGCGGAAAGATTCTATCCTGGCGACCCGGCAGGGCAAAACCGGTCCGGAACACTGCCCCTGCTGGCGGTGGCGGCATGTGTGATCGGCGCGGTGGCAACAGCTCGCGCCCTGGTCCGAAGCCGCGCCGCGCTGGACCTCGCCGGGAAGCGGGTGCTGGTCACCGGCGGGTCGCGCGGCCTGGGACTGATCCTGGCGCGCAAACTGGCGGCACAGGGGGCAAGGGTCGCGATCTGCGCCCGTGATCCGGAGGAACTGGCACGAGCGCGGCAGGACATCGGGAAGGCATCGCCAGGAGCGGAAACTGTCGTGACGCTGGTTTGCGACCTCACGGATAAATCGCAAACCCTGCAGCTCGCACGAGATGCCGAATCGCAGCTTGGTGGCCCCATCGAGATTCTGATCCATAATGCGGGGCTGATACAGGTCGGCCCGATGGAAACGCAGACCGAGGCCGACTACGAGGAGGCATTGCGGCTTCATTTCTGGGCCGCCTACCATCTGACCCATGCCGTGCTGCCCTCCATGCGGGCGCGGCGACAGGGACGGATCGCCCTGATCGCCTCCATCGGGGGCAAAGTGGGGATCCCCCACCTTCTTCCCTACAGCACCAGCAAATTCGCCCTGGTCGGCTTCGGCGAGGGGCTGCGCGCGGAGGTTTTGAAGGACGGAATTCTGGTCACCACCGTTTGTCCGGGTACAATTCGGACCGGCAGCCCGCGTAACGCCTTTTTCAAAGGACAGCACGAAAAAGAGTTCACCTGGTTCTCGGTCGGGGATTCACTGCCGATCCTGTCGCAGAGCGCCGATCGCTGCGCCGACGAGATCCTGGATGCCGTCATCCACGGCGATGCCGAACTCGTGACCTCGCTTCCCGGCAGGATGCTGGCCCTGCTTCATGGCCTGCTGCCTGGCCTTACCGCCGATCTGATGGGACAGGTGAATAAACTGCTTCCCGCTCCGGGTGGCATCGGAACCGAGCGCCGCAAGGGCTACGAAAGCCAGACCGCCCTCTCCCCATCCATCCTGACCGCGCTGACCGAAAAAGCGGAGGACGACAACAATCAGAAGTGAGCAGGGCCTTCGGCGCGATACAATACAGCCACCGTGCTCCTCCTTGTCCGTAGCCTTTCCAAACGATACCGCAAGTTCCAGGCACTTACTGACCTCTCGTTCACCGTCTCCAGCGGCGAGATCGTCGGCCTGCTGGGGCCGAACGGGGCAGGGAAAACCACCAGTCTTCGCTGCATCGCCGGGATCGTACGGCCTACAACGGGAAGCATCCTCGTGGATGGCTGCGATCTGCTGGGAGGCGGGGAAGCGGAGCGGGAAGCAAAGCGGCGGATCGCCTTTGTTCCCGAGCAGCCGAACCCCTATGAACTGCTGACCGTCTGGGAACACCTCAAGTTCATCGCGCTGGCCTACGGCACCACCGACGGTTTTGACACGCGCGCCGCCCAGCTACTGGTCCGCTTCGACCTCGCCGCGAAACGCGATGCGCTGGTGGGAACGCTTTCCAAAGGGATGCGTCAGAAACTGACCATCGCCTGCGCCTTTGTGCGTCACGCCACCGTCTTTCTCTTTGATGAGCCTCTGATCGGCCTGGACCCACGGGGCGCGCGCGAGCTTCGTGAACAGCTAATCGCCGCCCGCGATGCGGGGGCCGCAATCCTGATCTCGACCCATATGCTCGACACCGCGCAAACGCTCTGCGACCGCATCGTGATCCTGCGGCAGGGGACCATGGTCGCCGAGGGGACCCTCGACGCCCTGCGCGACCGAGCGCAGGCGACCGGGGCGGCCTCGCTGGAAGAGGTGTTCTTCACACTCACCGGCGAACCGGCAGACACCAATACAGCCGTAATCCCTTCCGCCGGGGCAGGCTGAGACCGTGCGCGCCCTGCTTTACCTCGGCCTGCGCCGCTTCGTCAACTCGCTGAAGCGTGCTCCCGGAAACCCGCGCGTTCTGCTGCCGTCGCTCTTTTTTCTGGGGGTCATCGGACTGATCCTGTTTTCAGCACGGGGCCTGTCGTCGCCGGGACAGGATGGTCTGGCTTCGCAGTTCACGCCGGGGGAATTCGTTACCGGCGGGCCAGGGGCACTGATTGCGGCGATCCGAAGCGTTCTGCTTGTGAGTCTATTCACGTCCGTGGTGACCGCGCTGGGTGAGGGGGCGGTGTTTTTTCAGCCGAGCGATATTGACTTCGTGTTCCCGTCTCCGGTACCCCGGCGGGGCGTGCTGCTTTTTCAGATGCTGGGGCGCTATGCCCGCATGATCTTTCCGGCGCTTTATCTGCCGCTCGCCTTCGGCGGGGCGACTCTCACGTCCTTGGCGGGCATCTCGCCGCTCGCTCTCTGGCCGGGAATGCTGGGGATGTGGCTGTTCTTTGTCGCCACGGCGAATCTTGCCCAGGCCGCGCTTCTGGCGCGAGCGCCGCGCTCCGACGAGGGCGAGCTTCTCGCCACCAAACGGCGAAACGTTGTGCGGGGCTTGTTCATGGCGGCTGCGGTCGGCCTCCTGCTCCTGATGGGATGGGTGGCGTTTCGTGCCAGCCTGATGGCGGTCTCCGGGACCGAAAGCGTGGGCACGACGGCGCGGACAATCCGTACCGCCCTGAAGCTCATCAACAGCGACGCCGCCTCTCTGGTGTTGCTGCCGGTCGCGTGGGCATCTGATCTGCTGCGAGTCGCCTTCGAAGGCTGGACCATAGGGGCGGCAGGAAGGCTTGCCGCGCTTTTTGTCTTCGCCGGGGTGTCGCTGTTGCTGCTGTTTTCGCGAGAGCGGGACTTCTACGAGGGCGCGGTGGAGATCTCGGAGCGCCGAACCCGGCTGAGCAGCGCGGTTCAGAGCGGTGATGCCGGGACCATTCTCGCCCAGATGGCACGCGACGGTCAGCTTCGCCCCGGAAAGACGGTTCCGGTGCTGGGCAGCGGAGCATGGGCGGTGCTGTGGAAGGACCTGATCGCGCTGACCCGCACCCCGCCTCGCTCCTGGCTGACGCTGCTGTTTATCGCGGCCTTCCCCGCCGCACTGGGGATCGCGGTCGGCGGCAGGCGAAGCGAGCTTGCCGTGCTGCTGTGGCTTGTGCTGTTCACGCTCAACATGGCGAACCTGTTTTTGCTGTCCGTGCGGGACATGCTGCGCCGTGCCGACATCACCAAAGCGTTGCCCATCGCCCCCGCGCGAATGCTGATGGGCGAGCTTGCCCTGTCCATCACACAGCTGACTTTGCTTGGCGTGTTCTCGCTGGGCCTGATGGCCCTAACGGGGGTGGCGCCCGCCCGCCTGATGGGAGCGGCACTGCTGATCCTGCCGACCCTCGCCGCTTTGTTGCTGTTCGTGCAGACCGCGTTCGTGCTGCTCTACCCCCAGCGACAGGGGGATGCAGCCCAGAGCGCGGTAGCGGGCCTGGTCAGTGTCGGGGCGTGCACCGTGTCCCTGCTGCCCAGCCTTGCAATCGGCATCAGTCTCCATACTGTGGGAGCGCCGCCCCTTCTGACCGGGGTCTGCGTCACCGTGGCAAACGGCATCGCCGCCTTCGTCGCGCTCCAGATCGCCACGCTTCTCTGGCTGCGCTTCGATCCGACAGGATAAAGGGGTGGCGATTGACGGGAATCGATCGGAATGATGCAACAGGAGGCTATCGGGACCGCTTGCGGCGATGACGGCGGGCCGCCACAACACCGAATAGTGGCAGCAGACCGGCCGCCGCCAGGGCAGCACTCCCTGGTTCGGGGGCTGCGGTCGTGCTGGTGAGACGCAGGGCGATCAACTGCGTCGTCTGCTGCACGGCGTTGAAGTTGTTGTCGCTGACCAGCACCAGGGTCCGATCCCCATTTGCAAGCGCCGGGCCGAGCGTGATGCCTTCGATGTTGTCGGGGGCGAATCCGGACAGCGCGAAGTCGTAGAGCAGGGTCTTAGCGACCGGTGTAAACGACTGCGCGGAAAGGGGAGCATCGGTGAGAGCAGTTGCGCCGCCCAAACCGACCTGGTAGATCTGGACACTATTGCCGATACCCGGCTGAAACTGCCGCTCCAGCGCAAGGAGGTCCCCCCCGGGAAGCGCGACCAGATCTACCAGGCCCCGGTCGGACCCCGAGGGGGCCGTGCCGGGAAGCGGCTCGACCGCATAGGCGAACTGACTCGGTGACCCGGAGAACGGCGTCAGCGCGTCGGGCCGGGTGTAACGCAAAAGCCGAACGAGGTTCGGGTTGGGCTGAGATGGGGTGGTGCTCGGATTGTCCTGAAACAGGGCGCGTTCGTTCCCGGTCCAGAGCGTATTGCCATCGCTGGAAAGGGTCAGGCTTTCGAACACATTATTGCCGCGGATTCCCTGGGTGCTGCCGGTGTCGCGAGTGAAGATGGCAGAAACGGGAAGCGGCCCGCCGATCTGCTGCCCGCTCGCGATGCCGAACTCACGGAGGGTGGGCGCAGAGTTTGGCACCGGAGCGTTCGGATTGCTTTCGGATGCTGCGATCAGGGTCCCCTGCGGCGTGAAGACCACCCCCTCGCCATCCCAGTTGGTGCCGGTCAATGCGGAGCCGCCTGTGCCGGTGATCGTGGTCGCAGTGATGGGGGCGTTCAGGGAAATGCCCCCTTCGCCGATACCCAGGCTCAGTGTGTAAAAACGGGCATTGGTCGTCCCCTGGTTGTCCATCAGGGCGTAAAAGGTACTTCCGCCAGCGTAGGTGATGCCCGAAAGCCCGCCGACCGTGAACGATACTGCCGCATTATTGGTGTCTGTGGCAGTCGCGCTGGGCGGTATCACCAGTGGTCCCGTTCCAAGCAGCGACACGGTGAACGGGCCATCCGCGGCCCGCGCGGTGGGCATGCCAGCGAGAAGCGCCGCCGTCACGAAAAGCGAGGCCGCGAGCGCGGCGCTCCGCTGGTGCGTTCGGCAAAGTGTCCTGGTCTTGGTCCCTGTCATGCTGCTGGTTCTCCTGCGCAAATCGTCCCGGGTTAAACTCCCTGCAGTATAGCGCAGGAGGTTTAAGGCAGTATTAAGAGCGGGCCGCCATCCACGAAATAGCCGTGGGTACGCTACGCATCGGTGAACGTCGGTGAATGGAGGATGAGGCAATGAAACGGGTGCTTCTGACCGGAATTTCTGGAACCGGCAAGTCCACGGCGATCGCCGAGCTTGCGGCACGCGGATATAAAGCCGTAGACGCCGACTCAGACGCGTTCTCGGAGTGGGTGGAATACATCAATGACCCTAGCGATGCGGGGGAGATCGGGTCTCCGGTGGAACCGGATAGGGACTGGGTGTGGCGAGAAGACCGCCTGCGGCAGCTTCTGGCGACCGAGGATGCCGAGGTGCTGTTCGTGAGCGGCTGTGCACCGAATATGGGGGAATTTCTTCCTCAGTTCGACCACGTCGTGCTGCTGAGCGCTCCTGCCGACGTGATTGCGGAACGGCTCCGAACGAGAACGAATAATGCGTACGGAAAGCACCCCGACGAAGCCGCGCGGGTACTCGATCAGCTGAAGACCGTCGAGCCGCTACTGCGAAGGGCCGCAGGACACGAGATCGTCACCACTGGGGGTCTCGACGACATTGTGGCAACGCTGATCCGGCTCACCGAGTCACAAAAGTAATAGCTGTGCGAGAATGAGAGCACACTGCCGCCTATGCGATCAGTGCAGAAAGGTCCAGGGTGCGCCACTTTCGCTTCCCAAGACCGGTATAGAGGTCCAGCATTACCGCCTCGCCTTTCACTGAGACAATCCCGTAGCCGGTAGCGTCCGCGTACTCGAAATGACGGACATACGGGGCCTCGGCGGCCAGAAGCTGCTTTCGACTCTCCCGCGTTTTCGGGGAAAACTCCGGCTCCAGCGTCACGACCCCCGGTCCGTAGCTGGCAACTCCTTCGCGGCGGTCTTTCGGGGTTACTCCGGCGCGGGGAATGACACTGAGGGTCGCTACCTGCACAAACCGGCCTGTCGGGGTTTCGCGAACTACGGTCCCGTACTTGTGAAGGTGCCCGCAAAGGACGATGGCGCGGTTTTTGCCCAGCAGGTTGAGCAGGCGCTCTCGCAGTGCGGCCTCGGCGGGTTTGGCGAAAAGATGCCAGTCTGAGCGAGCGGAATAGGGCACGACGGGTGGATGGATGACCACGAACAGCCGCTTTTCGGTGCGCTTCGCAAGCGCGACTTCCAGCCAGTCCAGGCTTTCCGGTTTATAGGCGTCGTAGTAGGCGAACAGGGTGTCACTGCCGTGGCGCACGGTGAAGCAGGAGCGGTCAACCGCTGCCACTGAAGCCTGCCCGGCTACATAAGGCATTAAAATATCGTTCCAGGCGGTCTCCGCCCCGGGGCCGGTAATATCGTGATTGCCCTTGCAGAACAGGAACGGCTTCGCTGGGCCGTGGGCCGAGACCAGAGCAATGGACTCCCTCGCCTGACGGGCCGCGAGGTCTGGGGTTCCGGCAAGCCCCTCCACGAAGTCTCCAATGTGTGTGGTAAAGGCGATGCGCGGATCGGAGGCCGCATGCTGTTTCAGTTCGGCGAGCAGGGACGGGACGACCTCGCGCGTGATCCGGCTGTAGTTTTCGATCTGCCGGAGGTCACCGGGCTTTTCCGCCATCAGCCACGACCGGTCATGGTGGTCCAGCTTGTCCAGGTGCAGGTCACCGAGCAGAAAGAAGGCAAAATCATCGCCGCCTTTTTGGGGAGCGGCCTGCGTGGCACTCGGCAACAGGCCCAGGGCGGCTGCCCCGGTCGCGGTTCTGAGAAGTCTCCGGCGGGTCACAGTGGTCATGGAAGTTCCTTTGCTGCTGCGGTGACGAAAATGGACTGCACAGCGCGACCGGCTCGCTACGGCTCCCTTTAGCCCCTACTTGTGCCAGGTACCAGCCGGGCCGCGCGGACAGGGTGAGCGACCTGCCAGCAGTGCGGTAAGCGGAAAGGACTGCAGCACCCCTCCCTCGACCGCCAAACAACCACCAAACAGCCCGGTGACTCGCAGATACGCTTTGCGGCGAGCGCGGGTACGCCGCAGAGCGTCGCCAGCAGTGCCGCCGATAACCCCCACCCCGCCTGGTGAGGGTTCACAGGTTTTGGTCGTCCTCAAGGGTGAACAGGTAGAGAACCCCGTTTCGGTTGGTGGTCGCCGCCTGCTTCATGTTCAGCCACTTGGCGTGTCCATCCGCGAAAACAAAGTTCGCGCCCTGCTGATGCCTCCCGACATAACGCTGCCCGGTGGAATTTGCGGTGACCCCGCTACGCCCGAAGTTCAGGGTCTTGACGCTGTCCAGATAAGGCTCTGTCAGATTGACGACGGTATCCGTCTTCGACCCGCTGTAAATGATGTAGGAGCTATTGCTGTCGCCAAAGACAATCGTCTCCGCGGGAAGCGGGAAATCGGGAAGTCCTGCAGGCTGCTGTGGCTCCGTGTTGATCTTCCCAACGGCAGGCGTGGTCATCTGGCCCTCCGCCGTCTGAATCGCGGCTGAATCACTGGTATAGAGCGTGTTGATTCCATACGCGACGTTATTCTTGCCCCGGCTTTTGTTCGCTGGTACCACAGAATCTGACGGCTGCCATTTCGGTAGATCGGCGGACGGGCAGCCGGAATAATATTCCGCGCTCTTGATGTACGTCTGCAGGGCATCGGGCCAGCAGGGGCAGGCGCTCATATTGAGTGGCGCGGTTCCCTGATTGACAAGCGGCATCAACTCGTCATGGTCCTGCTGATACATCGAAAGCGCGATGCCGATCTGACGGGTTCCGGCAAGGCAGGCGGACTGACGCGCTTTTTCCCTGGCCTGGGCGAAGACGGGGAAAAGGATCGCGGCGAGGATCGCAATAATGGCGATCACAACCAGAAGCTCGATCAGCGTAAAAGCGCGGGGACCGGGATGGCAGTGACTAATCATGGTCTGTCTCTCCAGAGGGCGTTGACATAGAGCAAGCAGTGAGTGAGGCCCCTGTGCCGATAAGAGGCTGAGGGGGCGTCGCGAAAGACGCCCTCTCGCCGCCGAGCAGATAAAGGTTCGCGGGCGCACGGTGCGACCAGACCTCGGTTGCCGGAGCACCGTTCAGTCGCTCCTGTATCCGCTGAGCAGCAAGGTGACCGATCTGGTATGACTGCTGAACGATGCGATGAATCTGGCGTGTCGGGCGCGGCAGCATCGGCGGGCAATCGTTAAAGCCGATGATCTCCAGGTCACCCGGTACCGACAGGCCCATCTCGTCGCAGGCCTCGATCGTAGCGGCAAGGTAATAATCTTCCAGGCAGAAGACGGCGGTGGGCGGGTCGGAAGCGGCAAGCAGGTCCGCGAGCGTCTCCTTCACCGCGCCCGCGAAGGCATCGAAGGCGTACCCGGCATCGGCGGGAAAGGCGCGCACCAGGGACTGCCAGTCCGCGACTCCCGCTTCCCGCATCGCTATCTCATAGCCGTCCAGCCGCTCCCGCACGGCGGAAACGGAGGAGTTATCGGCGGTAAAAAAGGCGATCCGATGGTGGCCCCGCGCGTGCATCTGCCGGATCGCTTCTCGGGTGGAGCCGAGGTTGTCGGTCATGGCACTATCAGCCGTGATGCCGTCTGGGATGCGGTCCAGAAACAAAAGTGGTGTCCCGGATGCGGCGATCTGCCGGATCAGCGAATCGTTTTCCGGAGCGCAGGTCGGGAACAGGCAGATCGCATCGGCTTCGCTCTGCAGGCGATGCAGATAGGCTGCTTCGCAGGCGGCATCATTGCGCGTGTCGCAAAGCAGAACATGGTGGTCCTCGTGCAAGCCGGTCCGAAATCCGTGGACATAATCCGCCTGTGGAAAGTCGTTGCTGTGGAAGCAGAGCAGGGCGACGTGGCGAACCGCCTTTACCGCTCTCACCACCGGCTCCGGCACCCTTGGCGGCGCAACGATCGTGCCCGCGCGCCGCTTGCGCGTAACCCAGCCCTCGCGGGTCAGTTCGCTCATGGCACGGTGCGCGGTCATCCGGCAGACCTGCCATTCGGCGGCGATCTCCACCTCGGAAGGCAGTTTATCGCCCGGTTTTCGGGCGCCGCTCTCAATCTCGGCACGCAGATGACTCAGGATTTCGTTCCAGCG
>JACMJB010000238.1 GCA_014380815.1 Armatimonadota bacterium | reverse complement strand
GCGGCAAGGCGCGCTGACCGGATCAGTGTTCTCCAAAGTCCCCGTCCTGCTGATTGAGATGGGGGTGCTGACCAACCCGCGCGATGAGGCGATTCTTGCCTCCGCAAAAGGGCAGGCAAAGATCGCGGATGCCATCACGGCGGCGACCCTTGCTGTTATTCGCACCCCAAACTCCCCAAAGTCGGAGTGAAGGGGAAAGCTGCTGCTAACGTCGGCGGTCGTTGGCGGGGGCGGACCGCCCGCCCCCAAAGCTGCGGTAATGCCCGATCATCGTCCACGCAAACAGAATGTCTTCCTTCTGAGTACCCGCTCCGATGTTGTGAATGACCATCGGATTTTCGGTTTCGGGATCTCGCTGGTCGCTGACGAGGCCGATGTGAAGGCGACCGCCCGGCAGCCGCCATGCGACGACATCCCCCGGCAAATAGTCGCTCGGCTTTTTCCTCGTCGGTAGCGACTGACCACGCCGTTTGAAATAGGTCATCAGGTTTGCGACACGCCGATGGTCAATATTCGGATCGGGACGACGCAGCCCCCATTGCTTCGGATAGGCCGAAAAGTTCGCCCGCATGTCCTCATGAACGATTTTCTGGAGATCCTGACCCGCGGCTCGGTACGCACGCACGATCACATCCGCGCAGACCCCGCGCTCTGAGGGAATGTCGCCGCCGGGATAAGGAATGCTCACGTAAGCCGGGTCGTAGATGAGGGTTGTTCGGGTCTGAACGACGGCATTATCCACGACTTTTCGTACTGCCGGGGAGAGCAATGGTGGGCGTGGCGGCAGTGTTTTCCCCGCCTGGTCAGGCAGGAGCGCCGCTGCCGAACGACTGGTCGCGGCATCCGGAGAGACGGTCGTGCAGCCAGTGCCGACCGTCATCGCCAGCAGCGCGGCAGCAGCGGTCAGTATCCTCAAGGTTTTTGTCACTCGCAGGGGTTTCCCAGCCATGAACTTATCAACTTATCCGCTTTGAACATAGTTATGCGCAGTTATGCAAAGTTATAAAAAGTTAAATTATCGGTCGTTCGTTTCCGCTTCATACGCCTCCAGCGCTTTCCAGATCGCTTTTAGCTGCCGCACGGCTCTGGCGTTCATCACGCCGCGGCTATCCAGATCGCTGTTGGCGATGAAGATCCTGCCGGTCCCGGTTCGGGGACTCAGGGTGATCAGGGTAGTCACACCAAGGTCTCCGCCGGTGTGCCCGATATTGCCGTTTCGTGTATATGCCCAGAAGACGCCGCTGTTCGGCAGATTGGCGGGCAGTCCTTCAGGGGGTTGCCCGCCGGAAAACTTCGGGGCGAACATCATTTGAAATGCCTGCTTTGGGAGCAGCGCGGAGCGACCTTTGTACCCCCGGATCATCTCTCTGAGGTACCGGCTCAGATCTTGATTCGAGGTGACCAGGGAGCCATCCGGGTAGGTCGCCGAGGAGTACGCGGGGTACTCCTCGGCAGAGTCGCTGTAAAGTCTCGCGCGCGGTGCCGCGCTCTCGCCGCCGCGCGGCTCCACGACCCAGTAGGTGTCCTTCATCCCCAGCGGTTCGAAGATGGTTTTGCGCGTGTAGTCCGCGAATGATCTTCCGGTCTTCACCTCGATCAGATAGGCGGTGAGGGCGGAGGCGATATTGCTGTACTGGTATTCGATGCCCGGCTTTTTCTTGCCAAAGTTCGAGGGCTGATACCACCTGCCGGACCTGCCGAGATACGCACGAAGAAAGCCCGCCAGCTTGGTGTCCGTGCGATTGCCCCCATAGCCTTCGCGTTTCAGGTAACGGTGCAGCGGCGTGTGTTGATCCGCATCCTCCGCGAAAAGATAAGACTTTTTGTAGGCTTCCTGGTCTACGATCCCGGAAGTGTGGGTGACCAGGTGGATAACCTTGATAGGGCTATTGGGGAAGTTCGGGTTTGCTATCTTGAAAGGAAGCAGATCGCTAACGGGCGTCTCCAGAGTGAAAAGGCCCTCGCTGATCGCCCGCATCAATGCCACCGCGATAAACGTCTTGCTCACCGAGGCGATTGGCTGGGCGGTGTTTACCGTATAGGGGACTTTCCGGCGAAGGTCGGCATACCCAAAAGAGCGCTGGTAAAAGACGCGATCTTCACCGACGACCGAAACACTGAAACCAGGGAAGGAAGATGGTGCCCGCAGCCGGTTCAGCTTGGCGGTCAGCACGGTCTCGTTGTCCCCCGCCAGGGCACGCCCCTGTAGAAGGAAAACAATCAAGAGCAGCCCGAAATTCAGGCGATTTTTCAGCAGGGCTGACGAGGGAAACGCGACCAAACGCCTCCCTCGCCCCTCTCGTGCAATGGAGGATCGGATCAAACGGCGGTCTGATCCTCGACTGGCGCGGTGGCGGCATCACGCTTGACCAATTCCATCCCGTGTGTGCAGGATTCTTTGGATTTATAGCCCTCATTGCAGTCCGCGATCACCTCGCCGTTGCTCGCCTTCAGTCGCCAGCGAAACTCGCCTTTGGTGTCCTTGTAAAGTTCAAACTTTGCCATGATTTCTGCTTCTCCTTCCGAAGAGATTAGTGCCTAGCGGCACGGCTTTCTTCCGCGAAGCGGGGGCGGAAACGTGCCTGAACCAGTTTTGCACAGCCGCTTGGTTCCTGTCAAGCCGCCGCCCCGGCGCCAGTGCCACGCTCCTTAGCCGAACGTAATGACGCTGCCCTGCGGAGTCTTGCCGACGGCCTCCCGAAGACGCGCGGTCTCGCTCTCGTGACCGGGCTTGGCGAGAAGCGCGAACATATTCTTTTTGTACGCTTCGACGCCTGGCTGATCAAACGGGTTGACTCCCAGCAGGTAGCCGGAAACGCCGCAGGCTCGCTCGAAAAAGTAGAGCAGGAATCCCAGACTGTGGGCATCCAGGCGCGGGAGTGTGAGCGTCTGATTCGGGACCCCGCCATCCCGGTGGGCGAGCGCGGTCGCCTCATAGGCCGCGTGGTTGATCTCGGCGAGCGGCCTTCCCGCCAGATAGCCCAGTTCGTCGGCATCGTCGCCGGGGGGGATGGGAAGACTCGGCTCGGAGGCGGCCTCCAGGATCACAAAGGTCTCGATGATCTGGCGGCGGCCCTGCTGCAGATACTGACCCATGGAGTGCAGGTCGGTCGTCAGGTCCACGGCGGCGGGGAACAGCGCGGACTGATCCTTGCCCTCGGATTCGCCGAAGAGCTGCTTCCACCACTCCGCGAGGTAGTGAAGGCGCGGTTCGAACGAGGCGAACACCTCGATCGAGTAGCCCTGGTTGTAGAGCAGGTTCCGGGCGGCGGCGTAGAACAAGACCGGATTCCTCAGAGGATCCGCTTCCGCCCCCGCTGCCTGCGCGCAGTCTATCGCCCCCTGACGCAGGGCGCGAATGTCAATGCCCGCATAGGCGATAGGGAGCAGGCCGACCGGTGACAGCACGGAGTAGCGCCCGCCGATGTCGTCGGCGATCGGCAGGGTTCGGTAACCGACCTCACCCGCTACCTTGCGAAGCGCCCCCTTTTTCTCATCGGTCGTGGCGACAATCCGGTCTTTCGCGGCCGCTTTTCCGGCCTGTTGCTCGACCAGTGCGCGCAGAAGCCGGAATGCGACCGCAGGCTCGGTCGTGGTGCCGGATTTCGAGACGACATTCACCGCGACTCGCTGACTCTTGATCGTCTCCAGCAAGCGCGAGTGGTAGTGCGCGGACAAACTGTTCCCCGCGAAATGGACTGCTTTCGCCTCGGGCGCGGCAAGCGCCTCGATCACTGCCCGCGCGCCCAGGTACGATCCACCGATTCCGACCACCACCAGCGTATCGGACTTTTCGCGCAGGTCACTCGCAATAGCCTCGATCTCCGCGATCTGAGCATCGGTCACCATCGCGGCGGGGTCCAGCCACCCGCGGAAGTCCGCCCCCGCGCCGGTTCCCCCTGTCAGGGTGTCGTGCGCCCAGACGAGACGATCCTGCCAGGCAGCAACCTGGTCCGGGACGAGGTCGGGCGCAAGGTGGGCGGCATCCAGTGTTAACGGCAGGGTGTCCGGCATAGGAAAAGCTCCTCAGCAAGCAGCAAAGATTTCGCCTAAAGAATACCCGATGCAGGCGGTGAATGAGAACACAGACGAGTCCAGATAAGACTTTGGATAAGACTACAAATAGTCAACCACGTTCACCGCGCGCATCCCCGCGCGGCGGGCGGCCTCCAGACCGGCGGGGGCATCCTCGTAGACGATGCAGTCCGCGGGATCAACGCCAAGCCGAGCGGCGGCGGTCAGAAAGACTTCCGGTGCGGGCTTGCCGTCTTTCACGTCTTCGGACCCGACTACGATCTCGAACAGATCGCCCACGCCGATGGTCTCCAATGTCTCCTGCACCAGCATCCGCATCCCGCCCGATGCCACAGCGATGGGGCAGACGCCATAAAAGCGCCGGGCCTCCGCAACGACCTTCTCAATCGGTCTCACTGTGGGGATCTGCTGACGGTACGCCATTTCCTTTCGATGCGCGACGGCTTCCGTATCCAGGTGGAGGCCGTGGATCGTATTCAGCCGGTGCAGGATCTCCTTCGCCGTGACACCGCCCCAGGCGTAGAACTGCTCGACGGGAAAGACGGGGAGCGGTGCGCCCACCAAATCAAGTACCTCCCGCCAGGCGGCATAGTGCAGCGGCATCGTATCGGCAAGCGTGCCATCGCAGTCGAAGATCGCCGCCTTGGGGATAAAGGGCAGTGGCAGATCGAGCAGAACAAGCGGTGGGTCGTCTTTCGCTGTGTCAGCCGCTTTGGAGGGCGCGTTGGGAGCGGTGGTATCCATGTCTGGTAATGGTAACGCAAAATGCGTGAGCGTGGCAAATAGCGTGGCAGTGAATGGTATCGTTGAGCACGGGCCCTGTCGGCTTTGTGGCAACAAAAGTCCCGGCCCCGACACTGGTGCCACCATCGGCCCCGAGGTCTCCACCACCAGGACAGCGAGCAAGGCCCCGGTCGCCCCGTTTCCCCGGCTTCTCGATTGGCGGGGGCGGCGAGCTTCTGTTTCTGCAGGGGCACGCGAGTAGCGCCTCCGTAGTTCCGTTGGGACGCCGATGGTATCGGCTGTGCCAACGGTGTCTACCAGGAGGGGACGCAATGCAGGAATCTGAAGAACCACCCCTCAACCTACCGCCATCATGGATACAAAACTCCTCTGGCCGCGCCTGCTGCGTCCCGGCGGCACGATTGGGATCTGTTCGCCGTCCGGACCGACCGCAAACGCTGAGCAGACGCTGACCCAGGCCACGCAGCACCTTTCGGAATGCGGCTACCAGGTCGTGCTGAGTTCGCAGGTGGGAGAGGAGGGGAGCGCACTCGGCAAGCCATACCTTGCCGGTTCGGACGATGCCCGCGCCACGGACCTGAACCGCTTTCTGGCCGACCCGGGAATTGATCTGATTCTGTGCGCGCGGGGCGGATACGGGGCGATGCGGATCCTAGATCGAGTGGACTACGAGGCGGTCCGCCGCGATCCCAAGCCGCTGGTCGGCTACTCGGATGTCACCGCACTCTCGCTGGCCCTGCTCGCCCAGGCGGGCGTGGTCTCGTTCTCCGGCATCATGGCAACGGCTGGCAGCGGTTTCGGTGAGAACACCCTGGACCCGTACAGCGCGGCCTCGTTCTTCGATGCTGTGACTGCCGGTCCGATACCTCGTGTCCTGCCCAGTCCGCCGACCGGGCCTCCCTGGCAAGTGCATCGCGGGCCGCAAAACACGCTGGAGGGGCCTCTGATTCCGGTCTGCCTTTCGCTGCTCCTTTCGCTGGTCGGTACGCCCTTCCTGCCGGACCTGACCGGCGCGATCCTGCTGATCGAGGATGTCCATGAGGAGCTGTATGCTGTGGACCGGTACCTCACCCAGCTTCGCCTTGCCGGGCTTCTGGAACCCCTCGCCGCGGTTCTGATCGGCTCCTTCAATGGAACCCCGGACCAGGAGGAGGCGCTGCGAACCGAGGTGCCGCGCCTGTGCCTGGAGATGACACCGCCCTCCGTGGCGGTGGTTTCGGGGATCGCCTACGGTCATATCCCCTGCCGCCTGACACTTCCCGTGGGCGCACCCGCGACCGTAGACATCCAGGCGCGGACGTTCCGGGTGGGATAAGGATAAGGTCATTTCTCCCTCGCCGAGGGGGCAGGGACTACTCCGACGAAATCGGCGCCAGCACCTGCGCGCTTCGGCTGGGCAGGTAGATCTGAAGACTTTGGTCGCGACCGTACATCGGGATGTTCTGAAGCGGGTAGATGCCCGACCCGCTTTCGTCGCCCCGGCCCGCGCCCGCGAATGCCCGGTCGTCGGAGTTCAGAACGAGGCGATAGTCCTCGGCGTCCGGCACGGGGATCCGCAGACCGGAGTATGACTGCGTGGGGTGCAGATTCACCACGAAGACCAGTGGGCCGCGCCGGTAAACTAACTGCCGCGTGTCCTCATGCAGAACAAGCTGCTCGATCAGCTTGGCGGGCAGAATATGGAAGCGTTGATCGAGTTTCTGCATTGCGGCATCGAAGGCGTTTAAACCCCCATAGCGCAGGTGTGGGTTGTCTGCCAGCGACCACTGGCGCCGCGCGAAGTGGTAGGAGAAATGATTCCCCTCGCGGGGAAAGTCCACCCATTCCGGATGCCCGAATTCGTTGCCCAGAAAACTCAGGTATGCCTCCCCTGCCAGTGAAAAGGTGAGCAGACGGAGGATCTTGTGCAGGGCGATCCCTCGGTCCACGACCAGGCTCTGGTGGTCGTGGGCCATCCCGCTGTACATCTCGGCGCCCATCATCCGAAAGGCCAGGGTCTGGTCCCCGACCAGCGCTTGATCGTGGCTTTCGGCATAGCCCACATGCTTCTCGTTCCAGCGGCGGTCCAGAAGCGTCTGGTAGATTTTGCCCAGACTCCACTGCTCGTCGGGTGTCTCCTTGACCAGCTTGATCCAGAAGTCCGGGACCCCCATCGCCAGCCGGTAATCGAATCCCAGGCCACCGTCAGCGACCGGACGCGCGGTGCCGGGCATTCCGGACATGTCTTCGGCGATAATCACCGCCTTGGGGTTTATGGCATGGGCAAGATCCGTGGCAAGCTGCAGGTAGGTGACGGCGTCCTCGTCCATATTCGAGCCAAAGTAGTCCGCGTAACGCACGAAGTCCCGTGACAGGCCATGATCGCGGTACAGCATCGAGGTGACGCCATCGAAGCGGAAGCCATCGAAGCGGAACTCTTCGAGCCAGTAGCGGACGTTCGAGAGCAAAAACCGCTGCACCTCGTACTTTGCGTAGTCGAATAGCAGCGAGTCCCAGGCGGAGTGCAGACCACGCCCGCCCGCGTGAAAATACTGATAATCCGTGCCATCGAAGCGGTTCAGACCCTCGTTGAGGTTTTTGACCGCGTGGCTGTGGACGAGGTCCAGCAACACGACGATCCCCAAACCGTGTGCGGTGTCAATCAGGCGTTTGAGCGCTTCCGGTGTTCCAAAACGGGAAGACACCGCGAAAAAGCTGCTGACATGATAGCCGAACGAGCCGTAGTACGGATGCTCCTGAATCGCCATAAGCTGCAGGGCGTTGTAGCCAAGGCGGGCGACACGTGGCAGCACCGTTTCTGTGAACTCATCGAATGATCCGGTCCTGCCCTCCTCCTGCGCCATGCCGACATGCGCCTCGTAGATACGCAGCCCTTCCCTCTCCGGCAGTCCTGGTGGATCCTTCGTGAAGGAAAAAGGGGTGGGCGGCATCCAGAACTGCGCGGTGAAGTCTTTGCTCTGTGCATCCTGGACGACGCGCCGGGCATAAGCGGGAATTCGGTCCCGCTCGCTGCCGTCCGCACCCCGCACGCGTACCTTGAGCAGGCTGCCATGAGTCAGGGTATCGGCATACTGCGCATCGGGCAGAAACCGGCTCCAGACCCCCCACGGGTCGCGGGCCAAAGCATCGGCCTCCCGGCTCCACTGGTTGAAGTCGCCGGTCAGGAAGAGGGCCTGCGCGCCGGGCGCCCATTCCCGGTACCAGATTCCCGGCTGCCCATCTCGTTCTCCTCGGTTCATCCCGAAATAGTGATGGCCCTCGCTGATCGCCCCCCGCAGTCCGCCATTCTCCTCGAAGGCGGCCCGCGCCGCTTGGTACCGCTCCCCTCGCCAGCGCAGCGCGCCCGAAAACGGCTCCAGCCAGGGGTCCTGCTGCACCAGGGGAATCGGTTCGTCGGGGGTCATGGGGAGGGGTTACCTTCGTTGGTGGGATGACCTCCATTGTAAGCGATGCGGCAGGGCAGGGCAACTAAAGTCGTCCGTGCCGAGCCGACGCCCGGTCACCGCAGATCTTCCATGCGGTACATCCGGGCACTGACCGGTTTCAGCTGCGCGTTCTGAATGGCGGTGCAGGTGACGTGAACCAGAAAGCCGAGCGTTCCGTATTCGATCACCAGCAGCCCCAGAATAATGGTGCGGATCGCGGCGCGAAAGCCCCGGCTCGTGCGGGGGGCATAGGCGACGTTCCAGTGGCGAACTGAGCTGCGTGCGGGCAGCATAAGCACAATGCCTTCCAGTGCGACCAGTGCGCAGCCCAGTCTCATCCAGTTCTGACTGCCTTGAAGCCAGTCAGGAAGCCATTGAAGCACCTCTGTTTCGCTGATGCCGCCCTGGGCAATCAGGATCGCTGCCAGCGCCGCGATCCCCGCCAGACCGACTGGCTGTGTCAGCCGTCGCCACAAGATCATTGTTTTGTTCTCCTTCTGCCTGTCAGGAAACGAGGCGTACTCAAAGGAGAACGCTGCCTGGACGGGCCTGGTTACGGTCTGGGAGTGGAGTGATCGTTTGACAGCCTGCTTCCCGCCTGATACAGTAGGGGAGCCGATTTGTCGGGGCGTGGCGCAGCTTGGTAGCGCGTTGCAATGGGGTTGCAAAGGTCGCACGTTCGAATCGTGTCGCCCCGATCCAGAGGAAATGCCGGGAGCCTGTCGTGAAAGCGACAGGCTCTTTCGCTTTCCGGAGGCAGTCAATCCCGGTTTCTTTTGCTCAGCGCACGAACCCAGCATATTTACCGGAATTCAATCGTTCGTCCCTCGTGACGGGATAACTTTTCCCCGCGTCCTGCCGATACAAAGGCTATGGTGTGCAACTCCTCTGCCACCGCCGCCGCCCCTTAGACCGAATGGGTCGCGGTTCCTACGGATCACGGGAAGGCGCCTGACGAAATCATGGCACGCGGAACAGGGCTAACATCCCGGAGCGAGGCTCCCACATTTTGGCAGAAGACGGCTGGCAGTGCGCTTGCGGCGCAGTGGAGTCGCAAGGACGCACCGCCGGTCAGCGCCGACAAAGGGGGCTTCTACGCAGCCGCGCTGGCTGTCGGCACCCTGGACAGCGAAGCGCGTCGCCGCGTCGCGCGCTGCCTCGTCTGGTGCGATGCCGCCCGTGCCGCGTTTGATCCCGCCCGCCTTTCCTGGTATGAGGATGCCTTTCGCGCCTTTCCAGACGACGAACGCTGCGCCTTTTTTGCCGTCGCCCTCTGCCATCAGCAGGCGCTGACAGACTCGAACCTCGCGATGGCAGCGTATCGGTCCGTGCTGCGACCGGAGTGGCGGGATTCCCGCTACTGGAATGGTTTCGCCCTGCCGCGGAACGCACTTCAGATCGCTCTCGCCGTGCTGTATGCCCGCGAATCGGTGCCGGACTCCGCGACGGCTGCCATGGTCGAGAGCGTGGTGCTGGCGCTGGAGTCCGCAGGAGAAAGCCATCCCCACCGCCCGGATTTTGTGGTGTTTCTCGGGCGGGTCTACCAGGCGCAGGGACGCACGGATGAAGCGGCGGAAACCGTCTATCGCTGGGTCCTTAATCACCGCACGGAGGATCTGGAGAACTGCCGATTTCTCGCGGCCCTTTATCTGGACCGGGGCCGCAAAGACAGCAATGCCTGCGCGGTCTACAGCCGCATGGCCGCGCTGGCCGAGGAGAACAGGGACACCGGAGAAACAGGCCGATGGAGCCTGGAACTTGCCCGCGCCTACATCGAACAGGGTCGCATGGATGAGGGTGTCCTCACGATCTATGAGCGAGCGTCGGCGTTTTACCCCGCGGACCCTCTGATCGCCGCGGCGCACATCGCGACGCTCTCCCGGCAGTATGCGGGCATCGGTATCGGCACCCGCTCCGCAGCTTTGTTTTCCCAGGACGACACGACCCTTGCCAAACTCGAAGAAGCGGCTGCCCAGGAAGCGCGGTGGAAGCCGGTCTTTGAGTCGAACCACTGGGAGTGGTCTCAAGTGCTGCGCGCGCTCGCCCTGGCTTACGGACGACAAAACCGCACGGATGATACCGCCCGCGCGCTGTATGCCCGGACTATCTGGGCCTGCCCGGAAGATCCCGTGATCTGGGCGCTGCATGCCCGCACGCTGGCGGAGCAAAAAGACCACTCCGAGGGTGCCCTGCCAGTCTACGAAAAGGCGATCCATGCGCCGAACTGCGACGATTCCGTCTTTGTCGCTCTGGGGCATGCCTATATTTCAAACCATGCGGAGAAAGACGCAGATCGGCGTCACGGCGCACTGATCCTCTGGGAGACGCTATACCGGCAGGGGGTCCACTGGCCGGAACTTGTGGATGCGCTCGCCCACGCCTACACCGGCGAAGAGCGAGTCAATGATATTGCGCTGTCGCTCTGGGAAAAACAGATCGCGAGCAGCCCCAAAAACGGGATCCTGCGCCTGAAGTATGCCCAGGAGATGCGGCAACGGGGGGACCTGCACACTGCGCTGCGCTATTACAAAGAAGCGGTGAAGCTGCTTCCCAGAGACTTTGATGCGCTCTTCGAGACCGGACAGATCCTGAAAGAAAACTACTCGGACTATCCCGGTTCCATCAAGCTGCTGCAGAAAGCGGTCAAACTTCCCAAGGGCCAGCAGCACCTGGAAGCCCACTTCTCGCTCGCTGAGGCACTTTTGTTCCGAGACAAGCGCGACGAGGCAAAAGTCCTGTTCCAGAAGATCGCCGACGAAATCAGTCCCGACCACACCCCGAGCCTGCTGCACCTTGCCCGGCTGAATCTGAAGTACGAAGCGGAAGGGGTCCGTCAGGCCGAAGCGCTCTACTCGCAGGCGTTGACCCTGAACCCGGAAAACCCGGAAACCTACCGCAAAATGGCGGATCTGTATCACGAAAAGGGTCAGGCCGAGGAAGAGGAGCACGCGCTCGAAAAGTATCTGATGCTCTCCGAACCGGACGCCGCGCGCTACCGCCAGCTTGCCGACCTGTATATCCGCAAGGGCGACTTTCTGCGCGCGGAAAGCGCACTGCGGCAGGTGATCGCCCTCGGTCAGGGCGATAAGCGGCTCTACACCTTGCTCGGCGAGGTCATCCTGCAGGGACGCGGCAGCGCGGCAGCGGCATAGGGCAACGGGGAAACAGGGCAACGGGGAAATCGCCGCGGGGACCGGCTCGAACCGTGCGGCGGCCCTCCGCCGATCCTTCCGCCGGTCCGCTACTGCCCGCTGTCGGCCTTTTCCGGCTTTTCCACGGTGACGCTTACCTGATCAGCGGCGCGGAAGCCCTGCGTCGTGACGCCCTTGACCAGATGTAGTCTGACGTAATCGCCTGCCTGGAGACCGGCAGGGCGAATGTCCCGGCGGTTTTTGCGAATCTGTGTGAGGCTGCTGAGCGAGACGATACGGGTCGCGCCGTCCTCGCGTTTCAGGGTGATCTGCTGGGCTACCGGGTCTACGGAGACGATGGACCCCTGCCAGGTAATCAGCGTGTCACGATGCGCCCAGTTCACGGCGTCCTCGCTTTCGCCGACAATCGCCGCCATGATCCCGCCGGTCGGCAGCGACCGGGGCTTGATCGCGACAACTGCCCCGACGGGAAAGGAAGCCGCCGTGACATCGTGTGCTTCTTTGAGGAACCGGGTCTTGGCGGAGACCCGAAAGTGGACCAGTTCGCCGCCGGGGGCGAGCCGCACCTCCAGGGCCGAGGCGGTATTCGCCACGATCTTGCCGACGCTGATTTTCGTGCGGATCTGCTGCTCGGCGGCATAGGAAGACTCGTCCCAAAGGTCACGGACCGTGGCATCCGCTTTGGGGGCGAGGCTGGGCCTCAGGAGAAGCCGCGCCATCACTGTCTCCCCCGCGGTGAAGGCGGAGAGCGCGGCGGAGCCGTTTCGACGCACCAGCCGCGAGTCCGCATCCAGGAGCGCGGCAAACTCGGTCCCGGTTCCGATCTCCCGGAGCAGCAGCGTGTTCTCTGCCAGCCCGACCCGGACCACGGTTGCCGACAGGGTCCGGGTCGGGCTGCGGCGCGAGGCTGACGTGCTCTTTGGGGCCGCGCCCGGCGCTCCTGATCGCTTCGCTGCCTCTGCCGCACTCTTGGAGAGACTCTCCAGAGGTGGGGGCAGCGGGGCAGGGGAAGTGCCCTGCCCCCAGGCGCAGTGCGCCCCGATGAGCAGCAGAAACAGCGAAGCGACGGAACGAGAACCACAACGCGCCACGGCAAAAACTCCTCGATTCAGTATTTCGATCCTGTAGTGCGTCGGTTAACCGTCAAGGCCAGAATCTCCTGCTAATGACAGGTAGGCTTAAAAACCGGTATGATTGTGAGACCCGCTTCGTGCCGACAATTACCGTGGGCGGCTCCACCACGAGCGCCGCAAAGTCCCGACCCGAGCCAAATCATACTTCTAACCCTTTCCCTCATCCTTTTATGCAAACACTGAACGTAATTCTCGATGTCTGCGCGGTCGCCGTAGCGCTGGGCGCTGGGGCGGCTTTTGCACAGGTCCGGGGCAGACTTCGGAACACTGAGGCCGAGCGCCGTGCCCTCCAGGCCCGGCTGGAAGCGCAGGAAAAGGCCGGGCCTGGAGGGCATGGCGCTGCCGCCGTTGCCCCAGTGGATACTGATTCAGCGCCTCCAATAGCGCCTCTGTCAGAGACTGCCCGGCTTTTGGAGGCTGCGAACCAGCGGCTCTTGGATCTGGAGCAGGCACTGCTGCGAGCGGAGAAGGAGCAAGCTCTCAGCGCGCAGCGGGTCCAGGCGATGGAGGAGAGTCTTGCCGCGCGTCCGGCGAGAACGATCCTTGCCTCCGAGAACGCGACCTCCGGCCCGCCGAAGCAGCCACGACCCAAAGTGGGTCTGCCGTCGGTTCGGGCCGCGAGCAGCGAAGCCGCGAACGCTTCTGCTCCGTCCCCGGTGATCGTTCTGCTGGCGACCAGCCGAGAGAAGAGAGCGACGGAGGAACTGGAGCAGCCGCTGACCGCCGCGGGCTACCAGGTGATCCGCGCAGCCAGTGTCGCGGGAGTCATCAGCGCGGCCCGTGAGTCGCACCCGCACCTGATCACGCTGGATGCCCGGCTTGCCGGGGGAGATAGTCTGCTAGCCCTTGGCAAAATCAAAGCGGACGCCGCTTTGCGAGAGATTCCTGTGGTCGTGGTCTGCCCGCTGAAAGACCGTGACCATGCGGTGGAGCTGGGCGCGGCAGGCTGCATCGCCGCACCGGTTGCGCCAAACGTCCTGCTCGCGACGGTCAAGACCGCGCTGATGAGTCAGCGCAAGCGGGCGGAGCGCTCCCGCCTCGCAAAAGCGGCAAGCGAGGGCGGCGCGGGATCGGTGTCTGCTGCCGTGCCGGAGTAAGTGCCGTGCCACCGGGGTCCTGCAAAGGCACCGGGGTCCTGCAAAGGCACCGGAAACTACGCCGCCGCAGCAAACCGATAGTCACCGGACCCCGCCTCGAACACCGCGAAGCCTTCCTCGTGGCGCAGCCAGCGTATCCCTTGCGCCCCGGCGGCAGGGGCACCGCTCTCGGTGACGGTTGCGGGGTCAGGAGTGGGCACGAAGATCGTGGCCCGGGTGTTCGGGGGAATC
>JACMJB010000237.1 GCA_014380815.1 Armatimonadota bacterium | reverse complement strand
GGAAGCATACGAAGAACGGTCGCATGGGGCCGGGTTCTCCTTCCAGAGCACAAAAGATAGGTGTCGTCAAAGCACTGCCTCGTTTCGGAGCGAGCGGGCGGGCAGCGACCGAGCGACTGGTGGCAGGGTCAGCAGGTCACTCAAATGGTGAATGATATAGTCGGGAGTCGAAACGCTGGCAGGACTGAAGTGAGACGGCAGTGGCAGCGACAGTGGGTTCATCCACACGCTTGTCCAGCCGGCGTGCCTGGCCCCTGTCACATCGTAGGCGAGCGAGTTCCCCACAAAGAGCAGCGAGCCGGGGGCAAGACCGAAGCAGCGCGCGGCGTGGTCGAAGATGCGGGAGTCCGGCTTGGGATGCCCAAATTCCGTATCCACGATGATCACCTCAAAAAAACCATTCAGGGCGAGCGCTGCCAGCTTGCTCCGCTGCACGGTGGATGGTCCATTGGTAATCACCCCAAGACGAAAATGCAGCCGCAATCGGCTCAGGGTCTCCACCGCTTCAGGAAATACCCTCAGGGTCTGGGTTTCCGCGCTTTCATAGGCGTCCATCAAGGCGGCGACGAACGCCCCGTTCGCTTCCACGCCGAGCTGCGCCAGCGCGGCCTCGGTGAGATGGAGCCGAAAACCCGACACGGAAAGGGTTGCCAGCTCGCCGTATCCCGGGGTTCCGTAAGCGAAGCGCGTTTTGTAGATATCATAGATCGCATGAGCCAGGGCGCTTGCCTGCAGGGCGGGATTCAGCTGGGCCGCGAGGCGGCAACTCGCGGTGAGTGCGGCCCGCTCGGCCTCCGCGTAGCCGATCAGGGTATCGTCCAGATCGAAGAAAATGCCTTGTAATGGGGCTGCTGGTGCATCGGTCGTGGGCATATGGGCCAGTGTACCTCTGTTCCCTCGCTTTACCCGTATCTCGGGGTGCGGTCTGCCGCCAGCGAGGGCGCCAGCAAAAACTCGCACTCCGCTCGTTCCCGGCTCGGCAGGGCTGCCAGCCACCCCTTTACATTCGGGGGGCTTCCCGGCTCCCCGCAGGATCGGGTCAGGCGGCAGAGCGCGGGCCAGCCGACAATCGTCTTCAGCGCCCGCCCCAGCGTGTAAGCGAGTCCATAATATCCTTCCGGATAGGCGGTGAGCGTCCACAGATCGGCGGCGAAAAAGTCGCCAGGCGGACACGCCTGGGCCTCCGACCGATACTGGCCTGACATCTGGTCCGCATAGGCCTCGAAGCCCTGCTGCCGCAGCAGCCGAACGGAGAAGAGACAGGCCAGCATTTCGTGGGTCCAATGAAAGATACGCCCCTGGGAGCAGGTGCGATGGAACAGCTCATGGCCCAGTTGGAGACGCATCTGCAGGGCATCCGAGCCGCGCTGAAGATAGATCTCGTAGCGACGGTCTGCGGACTCCAAAACGCACTCCGGGCGCAGCCCAAGCAAGAGAAAGGTGGCGCGCGCCGCATCGCTAGGCCGTCCAAAATCCTGGATACAAGCCGCCTCGGCAAGGCGCGCGTATTGGAGCAGATCCGTCTCTCCCACCGCTTCGTAGACCTCCGCGCCAGGGCAGTGGGGGCAGACCCAGCGTACCGGGCCGCATCCATTGGCTCCGTGCCCCCCGGAAATCGGACTGGAAAGCCGGTGAAAGGTCCGCTGGCATCTGGGCATCGGGAGGCTTATCCGTAGCCTTCGTCGTCGAGGTCGAACTCGTCACCCAGTTGAAAATTCCGCGGACGAGTCAGTGTGGCCCGCACGGAATCCTCAACGAACCGGGTGATAGCCTCTTCTTCGGCAAGGACTCGGACCTGTTCGCGCAGATCGCGGATCTTTTTTTCCAGCGCCAGGAATTGTAAGTCGTCCGGGTCCGCCTCATCGCGCGCCACGACCGCATCCCGGAGCCGTTCCGCCAGCGTTTCTTTCAGCGAACGCCAGTGGTCGGCACGCGGCTGCTCGCCCAGAAACTCTTCAATGACTTGCTCCCCTTGTGGATCGCTCTGTCCTTCTCTTGATTCGCCGCTGCTCATGGCCTATTTTACCCCGGCTTCGGGACCGGGCGAAGCAGCAGCGAATCAGAAGCCCAAGCGGACGGATTTGCCGGGTGGGCGGTAGAAGTTCTCGGCGTACTGCTCGCAGAATTTCTCGACGCTGCCCGCGCGGCGTACCTTTTCTGCATAGCCGGGAAGTTCCGCGACCCCGTGCGCGACCTCGTGAATGAGTACGCGGCGCAGCACAAAAGTCTTGTAAGCCGCCAGGGGCCAGGCGGCGTAAAGCTTTTTGCCGACCCACTCGAACGCGCCGCCGAATCGCTCTACATCCAAGCCCGACTCCCGGCGCTCCATCAGCCGCTTGCCGTTGTCGGCAATCAGGCAGTGCAGGCGGATTTCGCCGTCCAGCCAGTCGCCGTCCGCGCCAGTGCGCTTCTGGTTCGATAGGCGAATCTCATGGACCGTCGCAACATGCTCCCTTGGAAGCTCGGCAAGAACGGCTTTGATCTCGTCAATCGTGATGGGGTATTGGTGACCGGGTGGGGCTGGGTCCGTTAAAAACCGGATGCGATGCGGCTTTTCGCCGCCCCCGCTGCCTTCGCTTTTCTTCGGAACCGGCGCGGCGCGGAGGTAAGGTATCTCCGCCTCCAGCAGCGGCTCATCGGGCAGGCCCACTTTCTCCCGAAGCGCGAGGATCTTGCCGCGCAGGGCGAAAAGGCGACCGGTCAGATCGTCTTCGGCGCGCGGCTCGTCCGCCCAGAAATCCGTCCGTTTCTGCGCCAGGGAATTCAAAAAACGCAGATAGGAAGACTGGCTCCCCGCACGCCTCTTTTCCGCCTCCAGCCGCTCCTGGTACTCCGCCTCGAAGGCATCTAGCTGCGTCCAGTCCCGTTCCCCTTTTGCCATGACCCTTGAACGCTCCTAAATGGCTGCCGCCAGAGCATCGGCATAGGTCACCCCTGGCCGACCAAGGACGAGCAACTGGCGCTGGGGCGTGGTCGTGACCTCCAGCCTACCGCCGGGCGCGAAGTAAAGGTTAACCTCGCTGCGGACGCCGATCCCGCGCTCTGGCAGATAGACGCCCGGCTCGACGCTGCACAGCAGCCCTTCAAGGAGACGGCGCGTGTCGTGCGTCTCAAAATCATCCAGATTGACGCCCGGCCCGTGGCCGGTGAAATAGATGTTGTGCCCCAGACGGTGAAGGAAGGCCTCGCCGTAACCGCGCTCCGTCAGCAGGTCTCGCGCGGTCCGGTCCGCCTGCCAGCCTTGCAGGGTCTCGTAGCCCTGGGTGGTGATCAGATCCACGGCGGCATCGCGGGCATCGCGAACCGCGCTCCAAACCTCGAGCAGCCCCTCGTCTGGCTCCCCCGCGCAGCCCATCCAGGTGATGTCCGCGAAGGGCAGGTCGGGTCGCTTCTGCGCCCACAGATCAATCAGGACGCACTGACCGGGCAGGAGACGCGCGTTCTGGGCGGCACTCGGCGAATAATGGGGATCCGCTGCATGTGCCCCGAACCCCACGATGGCGGAATGATCGGTCACCATTCCCCACTCGGCGATCACCCCCATGACCGCGCCCTGAACCGAAAGCTCATCCACCGTCTCGCCGCGCTGCAGCCGCTCATGGACCAGGCGAAAGCCCGCATCCTTGGCAGCCAGCAGGCACGCGGCAGCCTCGCGGTGCGCGTCAAGCTCGTCAGAAGAGAGGCGCAGAAACTGCTGCAGCAGATCGCCGCTGGTGACAACCTCCACCCCGAACCCCCGCACCTGCTCCAGTGTCCCCCCGTCCACGCGCGAAACAAACGGGACCGCGGCGCTGGGACTGTACTCCATCGCGATACGCTGGCCTGGCTTCAGGATCTCGCCCAGTGCGGCCTGAAGGTCAAGGTGACCCGAGTAGGCCCGGATGCGCGCCGTCTCCCCGCCGGGAATCGCGCCGAGCAGTGCGCGCCAGTTTCCCGTTTCGATACCGTTCGCGAGCAGAGTGGGCTGGCCCGCGCGCGGCACCCAGAAGAAGTAGCGGCGGGTCAGGTGGGCATCCGGCGGAATTCCCAGAAGCGCGGCGGCCAGCGGATTTCCGCCCCGAAAATCGTAAAGGAGCCAGCCATCCAGTTCCGCCTGCGTGAGAAGGCGGCGCATCGTTTCGAAGCGTGTCGAGGAGGTCGTCATTGTCTTTTCCTGAAGTTTCCTCGAATATCGTACCGCACGCGGCTCTCCAAAAACATCCGGAGAAGGGTTTTCTTACCAGCGAGTTGTATCTGAGGTTAGACTCCCTTCCATTGAGACACCACAGGTAAATGCGTACCGATCTCTCTCAAAAGCTCAGCAGCGCCACGGCGTCCGGCAGCGAAAATCTTCCTGGCCCCACTTCCTCCACCGAATCTGCCCAAACGGAGCCGGAAGGCGTCCCCGCGCGCGCCGATAGGCTGGAAACAACCGCCGCCGTCCCGCCCCCCAAGCGTAAACCCCTTCAGTTCGAGCCGGAGCCAGCCCAGCGCATGGTGGTGGTTCGGCGGCGCTCACGCCGGCGGCGCCGAAAAGAAGATAAGACCGAGAAGGTGGCGGGGCGCATCCGTCTCGTTCTGTTTGGCGTGGTCATCGTTCTTCTGCTGGTGGCGGTCAGTGGTCAGTATTTCGCGATGGCGCTGCTGGAACAGATCAAAGAGACAGTGCGCCCGCTCAAAACCTATCTCAATGCTCCAAAGCTCGAGGTATTGGCACTGATCCTGGCTGCTCTTATTCTGCTTTACATGATGCCGGGCGTCGAAAGCACGGTGCGGCGCTGGCTCGGCATCGGCCGCAAAAGTAATAAAACGCGGTGAAGAGCCGGACCGCACGGCCCGCCGACAATCCGTTGCCGATCCGCGAACAAGCCTGCGAACAAACCCTACCGAACGACAATGAAAGGCCGCAGCTTTTCGTACCGTTTCGGACCGATTCCTTTGACATCCTGGACTTGCTCGACAGAGGCAAACCGTCCGATCTGTGTCCGGTAATCAAGGAATTTCTGGGCGGTGCTCGGGCCGACGCCGGGAAGTCTTTGTAGCTCCTCCAGGCCCGCAGTATTGATGTTCACCACACCATCGCCGGGGTTTTTGAACTTGTCGCCGGCGGTGCCGCCCGGTCTCTGGGGCTTCTCCGCCTCGGTATCAACTGACGAGGCGGCATTCGCCCCCGATTCCACGCTCGCCATCGTTTCCGAAGGTCCGGCGACGGTGTGCGCGGCGTCATCGGTTCGGGCCGTCGCCACGGAGGCCGCGGGGGGGCTGCCGAGGACACGCCCCCGTTCGCGCGGGGTTGCCGCTGTAAACGATGTGCCCAGAGGAAGCGGGCGTATCGTCACCGAGGGCGGCGCTGAGGAGACCCGCTGACCGCCTGTAAACATCTCAGGGTGAAGCCGGGGCGCGGTACGGCGGCTTATGGGAGCGGCTCCGGAAACAACTGTCGCGCTGCTGCGGACAGCCCCTTTGCTTCGCGGGGGAATGTAGATCTGGTCGGCATCCCGCAGCAGATCCGCGAGGTTCAGGGCGTCGGTCTGCGCGTTCGCCTTGAATCCCCCCGCTGCCCGGACCGCATGGTAAAGGCGCGCATCGGGCTTGAAGGTATACACGCCGGGACGTTTTACCGCACCGGAGACGAACACCACGATCTTTCCCGCGGCGGGCGCGGAGGGGCCGATAGTATCCGTGCCGAGGGCTTCAGTCACGGCAGGGGGCGGGCGGCGGCTTTCGCTCTCGGCGTTTTCCTGAGAGGGGACCTCCAGGGTGCCGTCCGGGCCTGCGGTCCGTGCCGGAGTGCCGTCAGAGAAGACCGGCTTCCAGTCGGAGGTCGCTGCCTGCCGCTGCTGGAGAACCCACCAGCCGATCCCCCCGACGGTCGCCACGCCGAGTAATGCCGCCGCCGCGCCCGTTTCGCGCTTGCCCCACTCGATCATCTGCTGGTGCCTCTCCACTTTCTATTGGCCCACGATCTTTACTAAAAGAATAGCAGATAATTTGTCATTGAGAGTGCCTGCTCGCGTTTTTGCTTTCTTGAATCGTTTAATTTGTGTGCCAGCCAGGCGATACGGTACCTGGTTCCGCTTTGTAGAGCGAAGCGACAGTGCTGTACGTGCAACTTAACTCCGGCAGGCGGGTCCAATCCAAGTGAAAGGGTTAGAAAGAAAGATGACTTCAACAGGCAGCACTAAAGAGAGATTTGAGGAGGGCAACGGAAACGTGGAAGGGACTATCCCGACTCTTTTTACCAGCGACTCGGTCCGCGTTTCTGAAATTGTCGGCGACTTGAATTCACTCTCCCCATCGCTAAACACAACGGCTGCATCCACACTTGCCGCGCCGCATCAGAAGCGGCAAGGGCTTGGGTTTCGGCTGGACTGGTACGACCTGGGTGTGATTGTCCTGGTCGCCGCTTCCGCCCTGGTCGCGGTCTCCTGTCTCTTGAGCGGTGGCTAACGCCGT
>JACMJB010000236.1 GCA_014380815.1 Armatimonadota bacterium | reverse complement strand
CCGGGCGCGATCTACCTCGGCGCGGGCCTCGCGGATCGGCTTTCCGGCCTCATCCGTGATCCCCTGCGCCAGCACCTCACGGCGCTCCCCGATAGCGCTCTCGATCTGCCGCAGAATGTCGTGGCGGAGATGAACGGGCAGTCGCCGCGTTTCCGCAAAAGAACCCTCTGCCAGCGCGATCGCCCGCTCGGCATCGGTCACTTCGCTGACCGCGACGCTGCCGACCTCGCGCCAATCATAGGGGCTGTGTACCGTGCGCCGCGCCCCCGATGCGGCGGGCGTCCAGGTTCCCCCTAAATACTGATCGAAATCCCTCGTGCTCAAAACGCTCCCCTGATCCCTGTGTCCTTGACATGGCTTGATGGTACGTCTCTGCTGCCAAGTCCGTCGGAGTCCGTCGGAGCCAGTCCGCGTCAATCCGTCGCCAGCATCGCCTCGACAAACGTATCCGGGTCAAAGGGCAAGAGGTCGTCCACCCCTTCGCCGACCCCAACCAGCTTGATCGGCACCCCCAGCTCCTCACGGATCGTGATCACGATGCCGCCGCGTGCTGTCCCATCGAGCTTTGCCAGGACGATCCCGGTGACACCCGCCGCGCCGATAAACTCTTTCGCCTGAGCGATGGCGTTCTGTCCCGTGGTCGCATCCAGAGCCAGCAGTACCTCGTCAGGCCTGCGACCTAGCTCCCGCTCGCACACGCGCCCGATCTTCTTCAGCTCCTCCATCAGATGCTGCTTGTTATGAAGCCGACCGGCGGTATCCACCAGAACGAGGTCCGTGCCGCGCGATTTTGCCGCGCTGACCGCATCGAAGACCACGGCTGCGGGATCGCTGCGCTCATGCTGCCGGATAAAATCCGCCCCGGCACGCTCGGCCCAGATCGCGAGCTGCTCGGCGGCGGCGGCGCGAAAGGTGTCGCCCGCCGCCAGCATCACTTTTTTGCCCGCCTGGCTTTCCCGGTAGGCGATCTTACCCAGACTGGTCGTTTTACCGACCCCATTGACCCCGACCATCAGGTAAAGCGTCGGGTTCGTCGGGGAAACCACCAGGTTGGTGTCGCCGGGATCGCCCAGCGCGGCGACCAGAGCTCGCTTCAAGGCGCCACGAACGGGTCCGGCATCCGCCATGCGCTCGTCGCGGACCATCCGCCGAACGTTCTGCAGGACCCGGTCTGCGGTGCGTACCGAAACATCGGCGGCGAGCAGCGCCTCCTCCATGTCATCGAACAGGGCGTCGTCAATGCGCCCTCGTCCGGTGACCATCGCATCCAGCGATTGAAAAACGTTCTTGAAGATGCCTTTTTTGAGCATACGGCTATCGTATCCCGTTCCGTGCTAATCCCACCACAGGTAGACAGCGCCCCGTACCTCGATACTTTCGGCGAGTGCGGCCACGGACTCCGTACCCTGCTCCACTATATCCGGACAGAACTCGTAGAGGCTTTGCGCAAATGCCAGCCTATCAGGCGGCAGGTCCACCAGATCAAATTCAACCGTATCGGTCTCCGCATGGGTGAGGACGATTCCATACTGCCGATCATACGATTCGAGCTGCTGGATCAGGTCTTCGGTGTCCCTGTCGTAGTTGCAGGCGTTGGAGGCGGCGTGGCGCAAGATTTCCATCTGGGTATCGCCCGCCCCGACCGCGATCTCCTCGCCCCCTTCATGCCTTTCGTCGCCGAGCCAGCGGGTCGTGCCGATAAAGGCCACCATCCCCTCCGGCAGCGCGGCGCGGACCCTGCCGAGCAGCGCCTCGGTCTCTTTCGAAGGGGCAACGACGGACAGGCAGCCGTCGTACCGCTCCCGTCCGAAGTCACGGGTGCTGTAGGAGCGGATCGGCCCCACGCCCAGCGCATCCAAAATCCGGCGAGCTTCTGTCTGTTGTTCTGGTGTCATGGTCCTAGCGGTCCTTCCACTACGCCACTAGTGAACGCATCAGCAGGCCGGAAAGCAGCTTGGGGTAAAAGAACGTGGACTTCTGGGGCATAACCTCCCCCGCCAGCGCCACATCCCGGATGGCGGTCACGGATGGCCTGCCGAGCAGAAACGCCATCTCGAATTCCCCGTTCCGGACCCGCCTCCTGGCTTCCTCCGCATCGCGGGTGTAGGCGATGCGGTCTGTCTTCGCGACCTCGGCAGCGGGAATCCCCAGCGCCTTCTCCAGCACCAGGCTCTGAAGCAGGACCGCCTCCAGGTGCCGGAGAGCGGGTGGCAAGTCCGGGGGCAGAACGCCGTCCAGCGCGGAGGCATCCCGTGCCGTCATCTGATAGGTGTCTCCCGATGGCAGTACCAGGCCGAAGACCGGCTGGTTCTCGACTGCAAGGCGAAGACGGCTCTCGACCTCCTCGGCATCGCTCAGGCGCAGGTCGAAATAGGGTTCCAGCCTGGTGAAGAGGGTGTGCTGAACATCGGGGGGAACGCCGCGCACCAGTCGGTGCGTGGGCAGAACCGAGAGTCCGGGGTCGGCGAGCGAGGAGAGGGTCACCAGCAGAAAGGCTTCGGGGCGATCCGTTCCCAGCGCCCCCGCCTCGCGGGCATAAGCGACCGCTGTCTCGTAGCGGTGGTGTCCATCGGCGATAAAAACGGGCTGCGGTGCGACCAGCGCGCCGATCTCCGCGATGAGTTGCGGCTCCCTTACTTGCCAGAGCGTGTGACGCTGCTGGTCGTCGCCAGTAAAGTCCGTGAGTGGCTGCCCGTGCGTGGCGGCCTCCAGCAGGGCGTACAGCCCGCCTCCCGGATCGTCCACCAGTCCGAAGATAGATTCGAGGTTCGCCCCAGTCGCCCGCTGCATCTTCAGTCGGTCCTCTTTGGGGCCGGTTAAAGTGCGCTCATGGGGCAGAACGACCCGGTCCGCGTACTCGTGCAGGCGCAGGAGCGAAACGACGCCCAGGCGGGCCAGACGCAACCCGGTTGTTCCCGGCTCGGTAAATTCGGTACGCGTCACGTAGAGGCCGGGTTCAGAATCCGGACGCAGAACTCCGGTCGCGCCCCATTCGCGAAGCAGGTCAGCGGCATTCGCGTAGCGGGAGTCCCCGTCGCCTTCGGGCAGAATGACGCGCACGGCGGCGTAGGGAGAGCGGTCCGCGAGCGCGGCACGCTCCGCGGCGGAAAGAACATCATACGGCGGGCAGGTGACGGTCGCCGGGTCAAGATCAGAACGATAGCGCAGCGCGCGGAACGGGCGTATTTCCGCCATGAGGGCAGTTGATTCCTCGGTGAGATGATGATCGGGCACGGGACACGGTTCAGAGTATACCAGACCCCTTCTCCCTGCTGCTCTCGCCGAAGGGCCAGCGCGGCCAGCGGTCAGCGCCCGTCAAGGTGGTGAGGGGAGCCACCCCCCCAGCCGTGCTCCCCAGATACCAAACAGAAGGGCGACCAGCGCAATCCCCGCGCCCGAGCGCAGCGACAGCGGCAGGGCATGGAGCCACCGACGCCACGCGGCAGGAAGCGGGAAACGGAGCAGGACCGCCCCGGTAAGCCAGAGGAAAACGAGGGGGCCTGCCGGGTGGTAGGTCAGAGCCTCGCCCAGCCGCAGATGGCAGCAGCAGACCACTGAGCGCGTGATGCCGCATCCGGGGCAGGGCAGGCCGGTCGTGGCGTAAAACACGCACAGCGACGGCAACCCCAGCAGCGATCTGCCACCGTCCACCGGCAGCGGCATCGCCGTGGCAAGCGTCAGGATCAGTGGGGCGATGCCGATACGCGACAGCGCCCCACGGACCCGGACGACCCCACTACGGGTAGCGAGGATAAGAGACACCAGTGCGGGCGGAGTCATAGATCTGGTTCAGCCGAGACTGTTGCAGCAGCGGAACAACGATCCCAAGCCCGGCAACCGGCCCCGCGCCGAGCAGGTCCAGGACCAGATAAAGAACGGACTCGTCGTTCTGCGGCAGTCCGACGCGCGCCTGCATCCGAGCGATCTTTTGGCCCATCCGCCAGTCCCAGACAAACCCCCAGAGGGTCCCGGTGAAGATGAAAAGCAGCAGATCAACGATCGGCGGGATATCCGATTCGCCGGTGAACCCTTCCACTTCTTTCGAGATGACGTAGACCCAGTAGAAATAGTACAGGCCACAGGTCAAAAAGAGCAGCAGCAATACCATAATCGGGCTGCGGTTTATGCCAACACGCATGGGTTTCAGACCTCCATCCTAACAGACACGTAGTGTGCCGTTCCAGTTGCTCCTTGGGCGGTGCTCAGCGTACCTTGCTGCCGGGCGCAACGGGAGCGTCCGGTTTCAGCAGGATGGCGCGGCCCTCTGAATCGGTGGCGGCGAGCAACATGCCCTGGCTCTGGACCCCGCGGATGGTCGCGGGCTGAAGGTTGGCAATCACCACGATCTGCCGCCCCGGCAGATCTTCCGGCGCATACGATTCCGCGATTCCCGCCACTAGCTGCCGGTCATCGCCCTCGCCGACCCGGATCCGGAGCCGTAGCAACTTCTTCGCACCCTCAATGCGCTCGGCGGTGAGGATCTCGGCGATCTTGAGCTGGATACGCGCGAAGTCATCAATCGTCACGGTATCGCTGCTGCCCCCGCCCTCCGGTTTTGCCAGCGCGGAATCAGAAGCGGCGGTTGTTTTGCCGGGTTCGGCAACCGGAGCGAAGGTCGGCTCCTGGGAAGCGGTGTTCATGGTTCTGCTGCCTTTCTTCGGTGACGGCGCGGCATCCGCAGTGCCTGTCCCGAGCGCTCTGGTATCAATGCGGGGAAACAGCGGGGTCGGCTCCCCGATCGGGGTGCCGGGAACCAGGCCCCCCCAGCGGGTCGCCTCGGACCAGGTCCCTTCAGCGGCGAGATTTGCGATCCCAAGCTGCGCACCCATCGCCGCTGCTGCCGAGGGCAGAACCGGTGAGACCAGCACGGCAGCGAGCCGCGCCCCCTCAAGGGCGTGATAAACGACTGTCGCGACCCCCTGCGTGTCGCCGTTCCTGGCCAGAGTCCAGGGTTCTTTCTCCGCGACATACTTATTCAGCGCGCCCACCAGGGTCCATGCGGCCTGCAGAGCGGCCCCCCAATCGAAGCGCTCCAGGGCGGCCTTGTACCCTGACACCGCCTGCGCGGCGACTGCGGTCAGGGCATCATCGAAGCCGCCGGGCTGCGGAATCGTGCCCTCGAAGTACTTGGCGCGCAGGACGCGGTTCAGAACGTTGCCCAGATCGTTGGCGAGATCGGAGTTATAGCGGGTGATCAGCATCTCCACGCTGAACTCGGCGTCGCTTTGAAGCTGGATGTCCCGGCACAGGTAATAGCGCAGTGCGTCCACGCAGATCGCCTCCGGCGCCCCGGACCGCTCCTGCAGAAGCTGCACCGTCTCCTGCGGCAGGGGTAACTGAATGCCGGACTTCGACCCCTTCACGAAAGCGAGCGTCTTCGGATCGCGGACCAGCCACCAGCCATGCCCAACGACGTGCTGGGGCAGGGGGAGACCCAGGGCCATCAGCATCGCGGGCCAGAGCGTCGCATGAAAGCGGGTGTAGATCTCCTTGCCCATGAAGTGGACGTTCGCGGGCCAGAGGGTGTCCCAGTCGGGGGCATCGGGCCAGCCGGATTCAGCCAGATAGTTAATCAGGGCATCGAACCAGACATAAATGATCTTGTTCGGCTCGCCCGGCACTTCGATCCCCCAACCCGACCGGTTCTGCGTGATGTTGATGTCGCGCAATCCCTGCTCGATGAAGGCGAGCACTTCGTTGCGGCGCGTGTCCGGGACCAGGAAATCGGGATGCGTGAGGATATGCGCTTTAAGACGATCCCCGTAAGCGGAAAGCCGAAAAAAGTAGGTGTCCTCGCGGACCCGCTCGACCTTCGCGCCGCTCTCTTTAGCGGTCTGGGTCGTCTCATCCACGTCGGTATCGCGAAAGAACGTCTCGTCGGCGACAGAGTACCAGCCTTCGTAGACTCCCGGGTAAACATCGCCTGCGGCCTTGAGCCGGGTGAAAACCTCCTGCACAATGCGCCTGTGCCGAGCCTCAGTGGTGCGAAAAAACACATCGTAATCGCAGTTCATCAGTTTCCAGGTCTCGACGAACCGCTGCGAGACCTCGTCCACGAATGGCAGCGTTTCCCTGCCTGCCTTCTCCGCCGCTTCGGTCACCTTGCGCGCATTTTCATCCGTGCCGGTCAGAAAATAGGGGCGGTCGCCTCGCAGACGGCGATACCGCGCGGTGGCGTCGGCAAGAACGGTGGTAGTGGCGGTTCCGACATGGGGAGCGCCATTCACATAGTAGATCGGGGTGGTGATGTAGTAGCGCTTCGTATCCAGAAAGGAGTCGTTTACAGCTTCAGTGGGTGCGGCAGTCATGGTAAGCATGGTATCGCGCCGCTCCCTCGGTCGCTAAATAGGTCGGCCTCGCCCAGGTCCAAGGACATTCCAGAACCACGCCTGGCAGCCCCGTCCAAGCTCCGGACGGCTGCCAGGCGAT
>JACMJB010000235.1 GCA_014380815.1 Armatimonadota bacterium | reverse complement strand
TCGAGCAGGCCCTGGGTCGGATGTTCGTGGGTGCCGTCGCCCGCATTGACGACCGGGACTCCTACCCACTCGGCGGCCTGATGGCAGGCACCGGAGAACGGCGTCCGCATCACGATCAGATCCGCCGTCAGCGCCTGAAGTGTCAGAAAAGTATCGCGCAGGCTCTCGCCCTTGCTCGCCGACGACGCAGACCCGGTGATATTGATGACGTCCGCGCTCATGTACTTGCCCGCCGCCTCGAAGGAGGTGCGGGTGCGGGTGGAGTTCTCGAAGAAAACCGTGACAACGGATTTTCCGCGGAGCGTCGGGACTTTTTTGACATCCCGACGCAGCACCTCGCCGAAGGTCTGCGCGGTATCGAGGATCGTCTCGATCTCGCTTCGCGTCATGCCCTCCAATCCCAGAAGGTCGCGCCCGGCGAGGCTGGCGGCTACATCGGCCATGCAGCGCTCTCTTTCGGGGCGTCTGAAACCGCAGGCTTCGCGATCACCACGGCATCGTCGCCGCCGTCCATCTCGGACAGGCGGACGCGCACATGCTCTGTCTGGGCGGTCGGCAGATTTTTGCCGACGAAATCGGCCCGCAGGGGAAGCTCACGGTGCCCCCGGTCCACGAGTACGGCAAGCTGCACAGCGGCGGGCCGGCCAAGGTCCATCAAAGCCGTGATCGCCGCCCGAACAGAGCGACCCGTGAACAGGACATCATCCACCAGCACAACAGTCTTGCCGGTGATACCGAAGGGGACATGGGTGGCACGGGCAGGCGCGTGGCGCACGGAGTAGTCGTCGCGGTACAGGGCGATGTCCAGCCCACCATGCGGAACGTCCGACCGGTCCTCGATCCGGGCGATCTGAGCCGCAAGGCGAGTGGCGAGCGGTTCGCCGCGGCGCAGGATCCCCACCAGAACAAGGTTATCCGCCCCCTTATTCCGCTCCACGATCTCGTGGGCGATCCTGGTCAGCGCTCGCCGCACCTCGCCCGCATCCATGACCTGCGCTTCCGACATTTCGTCACCCCCAAACAAGAGACGCCTCCCGCCAGTGAAGGGGCGGGAGGCGTCCGGCTTGGTGCTGCGTTTTCCGGGTGTGCCCTGGTTCTGCCGCCGCGAAAGCAGCGGTGACGGGGGACAAGCCGATTGGCAGGACTAAATGCGGGTCGCGTTCCTTGCCCGTCTCACTGGACGGTCCTTAAAGGCATCTGCGATTTCGATTCAGTATAGCGGCGGGCGGTGGGCCTGTCAAGGAACCAATAGGCGTTATTACGGATTGATGCTCACCACAATTCGCGTGCCGCGACCGTTGCTCTGATTGACCGGGATTGTGACCGGGTCGCCCGCACGAAGGTCCTGGATTCGGACCCGGCGTCCGTCTATCACCACCGGAACCCCGGCGGCGACCTCAATGGAGCGGCTGTCGTCGGTGCGAATGATATATCGGTTCCCCTGACGCGTCGCGCTGCTGAACCGGCCCCGAAAAATGCCCGCGCTGCTCGCGCCCTGATCCCGCCGCGCCAGTATTTCGACCGACTGAGCAACACCTCGGTCGTTCACCCGCACCGAGACGCGGTCCCCGACACCGATTCGAGAGATCGTGACCGGGGTTGTCGCGCCGCCGGAGCGGCGGAGGGTGATCGGTGCACCGGGCGCAAGTGGGATCGTGCGGTTGGCGCCGCTCGCCGCGTTTTGTGGTCGGACGACGATCCGCTGCGGCGTCTGGTTCGCGCTGACTGTCACCACAGTTCCCGTCGTCGCCCCCGCCCCGACCCCGTTGTCGCCACTCGCTATTGGTGGCTGCACCTGGGGACCGCCGGAGGTGGTATTGATCGCGACCGTGTTCGAGCCAGCATCGAAGTTGACGCGGGCGCCCAGACTTTCCGCCACAAACCGCAGTGGCACCAGGGTCGAACCGTTGATCGTCTGAGCGGGCACATCCAGCGTGACTGCGCGACCGTTCACTGTCGCTTGCTGCCCGCCAAGCGGCAGGGACAGATTCAGATTGCCTTTGATCGCGGAGACGGTGCGTGCCTGCGCATCGTACTGCACGTAAGCGCCGAGTTTTTCCAGAACGCCGCGCAGGGGAACCAGAACACGACCCGCCTGCGAGAGCGGCGGCTGCCCCGTGAACGCAACCGCTTCGTTATTCACAGTGACCCGCGGCGCATTGCCATAGGACTGAGCGCTTGCCGCGGCCGTGCCTCCCCAACCCATCAGTGCCAGAGCCGAAGCCGCCGATGCGCGGATGAACTTCTCTTGGTTTCGTGTTGCCTTCATAGTTGGTCTCCGTTGCTGGAACGCGGCGACGATTGCCATCGTGACATCCCATGCACGCATACCCGTTTCGGCGGGAACCAAAAGCTCTAGAGCCAGCGAAGCCGGGCAGCCGGAAGCGGCTCTCCATCCAGCACGGCGTTTAGACGCGCCTCGGAGACTGTGGGACCGTGGAAGTCCGAGCCGCCCGTGACGACCAGTCCCAGCTTGCCCGCCAGGCGCACGAACTGCTCGTTTTGAACCGGCGAGTGTTTACCGTAATAGGCCTCGATCCCGTCCATTCCGAGGGTTTTGAGGTCTCGCAGACGGCTCTCGAAGGTCTCCTGCTGAGCAAGGCGCAGCAGGCCGGGGTGCGCCAGGAAACAGCGCCCCCCGGCACCCTGGATCAGATGGATGGCCTCCGCGGGCGTGAGCGTCGCCTTCTCGACATAGGCCGGGGCGTCATCGGAAAGAAATCGGCTGAAGGCGTCGCGATAGTCCGTCGCGGCTCCCTTGGTCACCAGGACGGCGGCGAAGTGCGGGCGTCCGACGTTCGCGCCGCGCGGGGCCGCTTCCGTCACCTCGTCCAGCGTGATCGCAACCCCCAGGGACCGGAGACGGGCTGCCATCTGCTCGTTGCGAACCCGCCGCGCTTCGGAGATTCGAGCCAGCGTCTCGATCAGGACAGCGTTTGCCGGATCAATGCCAAGCCCGAGCAGATGGCACTTACCTGGCATGCCCTCCGCGGAAAGCTCCACGCCGGGCAGCAGACGGATACCGACCGTCCGCGCGGCGAGCGTCGCCTCCGCGACTCCCGCAGTGGTGTCGTGGTCAGTGACCGCCAGCACGCCAACTCCCGCCGCGCTCGCCGCCATCACCAGTTCGGTGGGCGTAAGCTCTCCATCAGAGGCTGTGGTGTGGGTGTGCAGGTCCGCGAATGTTTCTGAAAGGATTACCATGAGCTTCCTCTTATCGTGCCGCTCGTACCTTCGCAAGAATCACGACCCGCCCGCGGTTCTCATCCTACCTGGTCCCTAAAATAATCGGCGATGCAGGCAGCGGGTCTGAGTGAAATCCTGACCGCATCGGGTATAAGCCTGCTAGGAAGGAACTGCTTGATCCCATGGCTCTTTCACAACCGATTTCCGAGAACAACATGCCGGCGGAAGCGGCTCCGCCGCCGCCGGAGGCCGCTATCCCCGATGCCCCGAGTGTTCTGGACGATGCCGCATTGAAACTGGATGGTCTGTATCGTTCCGCGAGCAATCTTGAGGTGGAGCTTGAGGGGATCGTACGGCGTGGCATCTCCTCGCTGACGCCGGGACAGATCGGCGGCTTTAACGCCATCGTCCGGGTAGCACGGGAGCTATTGCCAAAATCTGTCGCCTTGCGAGAAGACGCAGACGATGTAGACGCGACCACGAGGCCCGCCGATGCGCACCGCGCGCTTCATGTGACCATCGTGCCGACTCTGCACAATGCGCTGCCCGTTCCGCTCTACGAGCGTCACGGATAGACGCGGCAGCACAGAAAGCACAGAAAGATCCATCCTATGCCAGAACAGGAAACCGGCGGAATGAACACCCCGAATTCCCCAGATGCCGCGAGTCCGTCCGGGCTAAATGCCGGACCCGCCGGTGAGGACCCGAATGGTGAGGAGCAGCGGAACCGCCTCGGCTATATGGTGACCGAGCCAACAGAAGAGGAGATCGAGGCCGGAGACGCGGCTGCGGAGATAGACGAAGAAGGAGAGGCGGAAAAAGGCCACTCCTGAGCGCTAAGTTGCTGGAAGCGTCACCAGCACGGTCGTGCCGACACCAATCTGGCTTTGGAAGGTGATGGTGCCGCCATGGCCTTCCACAATACCTCGGCAGATAGACAGCCCCAGGCCCGTGCCGCCATCGGGCCGAGAGCGGGCATCATCCACGCGGTAAAAACGCTCGCCCAGGTGCGGCAGATGCTTTGCGGCGATCCCGGTGCCCGTATCGGCGACCGTGACCACGGTCTGAGACCCGTTCTGTACCGCGTCCAGCGTCACGCCGCCACCAGACGGCGTGTGTCGGAGCGCGTTGTCCAGCAGATTTCCAAAGAGACTGATCAGCTCGGCCTCGTTACCCATCACGCGCAGGTCCGCATCCGCGCTGGCGAGGCGTACCGGGGTGGCTGTGCCCTTTCGGGTAGCCTGGGCAAGTGACCGCTCCAGGATCTCGCGCAGGGGAAGATCAACCCGCCCGCGTCCCAGCTGACCCTCATCCGAGCGGGCCAGCAGCAGCAGGTCCCCGACCAGATGCGACATGGTGTCGGCGGCTCGGTCAATCTCCTGCAGAGACTGCCGGTAGGTGGCTTCCTCACCGCCTTCGGCAAGGGCAAAACTGGTATTACCCTTGATGATCGTCAGCGGGGTTTTCAACTCGTGGGAGGCGTCCGCGGTGAAGCGGCGCTGTTGCTCCACGAGGCGTGTCTGCTGGCGGAAAGCGGTCTCCAGGCGGCTCAGCAGATCGTTGAACGTCCGGGCAAGATCGGCGAACTCATCCCCCCCCACGACGGGCAGACGCTCCGAGAAGCCACCGGCCCCGATTCCCGCCGCCGACTGCGCCAGGCGGCGCACGCGGCGCAG
>JACMJB010000234.1 GCA_014380815.1 Armatimonadota bacterium | reverse complement strand
GCAGACCCCGCAGCGCACTCAGAGCGACCGCATCGTTTGCGCACAGGTAGGCCGTCAGGTCGGGATGCGCGCGGCGCAGGAACGCCGCCCCTTCTGCCCCAGCTTCCGTCCCGTGTCTACCCTCGAAGACCCAGGACGGATCAGGGTCGGTGCCAAGGGCCGCGCGCATCGCTTCCCGGTAGGTCCGCAGTCGGGTAATCGTGAAGGGGCTGCCTGGATAGCTGGCGATATAGCCGATGCGCCGGTGCCCTCGTTCGAGAAGGTGACCGACCGCGTCCCGGATCGCGGCCTCGTTGTCTACATCCACACAGGCCAGTCCCTCATAGACACTGCCCGCGACCACGACAGGGAAACTGCCCGACCCGGCCCATTCCACTACGCCGCTGTCCGGGGTCGGCGTGAACAGAAGGACACCCTCCACAAAGCCGTTCCGCAGGTAGCCGTGCAGTTCGTTGGGGTTTTCTTTGGCATCGGAGATCAGGGCGACCTGGTAATGGCGGTCCATCGCTGCCGACAGCACGCCGTCGAGAAGCTGGACAAAGTAGGCGTTTCGAGTCAGCACCTGACGGCCTGCGGTCAGCACGACACCGATCATGTGGGTGCGCTGACGCCGCGACAGGCTGCGGGCGGCGGCATTGGGCACATAGCGCAGGCGGCGGGCGGTGCTGCGAACAGCCTCGACCGTGCTTGCCGCGTAGGTGCCGCCCGTGCCGCGAAGGATATTGGAAACGGTCGCGGTGGAAACACCCACCGCTCCCGCTACGTCCTGAATCGTTGTTTCTCGTTGCCGCATACAGACTCCCTTGTCGTGTAAACGGTTACATCGTACCACAAAAGGGACTTGTCCACGATTTTGAAGAAATAAAAGACAAAAAAGGACGCAGCGCCGCTCACCAACAGCGCCATCCACCGGCATCACCCGGTTCGCGCCGCAGGGTTTCGCCGAAGGAGGGTAGCGGCGCGTGCTGTATCCTGTATCCTGACACAGCACGCAGCACGCGCCGCCGGCGGGGGATTAATTCCGCTGAATCGCTCCCTGATCCACAACAGTGCCGATTAGCAGCGGATCGCCCGGCTGGTTCGGCGACCAGGGCCGTGCCGTGGGCAGCGCGGCGTTGAAGGCGTCCACGATGTCGGTGGGCAGAGACTGGCCCCGGTCGAAGGCCGGGTTCGCGCTGCCGTTCTTCAGGCGGTAGTCCTCTGTTCCCGGATTGACAAAAAACGGGTCCACGCCGCTGATGGTCTCGTGGGACCGGCTTTCGTAGTCATACGTCCCCTGCGGTGTCGCGGCCTGCATACTCAGGAAGTCGGCGACAGTGGTGTAGCTGGTAACGATATTGCCGCCATCTTTGGCCCAGTAGATCGCCTTGGGCGGGAAGCTGACGTTCGCGCGGTAAAAGGCGTTGTCGTTGCTCTGGCTCAATCGGACCGACGACGGGGTGATCGGCGCGGGGTCGTAGCCGTTGCCGGGATTGAGCAGCGAGTCCTCCGTGCCGGAAACACT
>JACMJB010000233.1 GCA_014380815.1 Armatimonadota bacterium | reverse complement strand
TTCGGGCAAGTCGAATGTGCTGGACTCACTGGTCTGGTGTCTCGGCGAGCAGAAGGCGTCCTCTCTCCGAGCCTCGAAGGCAGCCGATGTTATCTTCGCCGGGAGCGCACGGCGCAAACCGATGGGCATGGCGGAAGTCTCGCTCACTATTGACAACGAAGACCGCTTCCTTCCTCTCGATTACTCCGAAATCACCATCACCCGGCGCGTCTACCGGAATGGTGAGGGCGAGTATCTTATCAACAAGACGGCCTGTCGCCTCAAGGACATCACCGAATTGTTCTTCGATACCGGTGTCGGGCGCGGCGCGTATGCCATTGTCAACCAGAGCGAGATCGACTCCATCCTCTCCGCCCGCTCCGAAGACCGTCGGGAGCTTTTTGAAGAGGCAGCGGGCATCAAAAAGTACCGGGTCAAGAAGCGTGAGGCCCAGCGAAAGCTGGAGCATACGGAGCAGAACCTGGTCCGTGTCCGCGATATTGCCGGGGAGATCCATGTCGGCCTGGAACCGCTCGAAGCGCAGGCCGACACGGCGAGGCGATTTGGGGAGCTGTCGGAGCGGCTTCGCGCGGTCGAGGTCGGACAGCTTGCCTGGGATTATAAACGGCTCCGAGACGAGCTGACCGAACTCATCGAGTCCGCCAATGCCGCGACCGACGAGGCGAATCGACTCAAGGCCGAAGCGGCTCAGTTTGAGGCGGGCGCGACGGGACTTGGCGAACGTATCGCCGCCGCCGAACGCGAAATGGACGATGCCCGGCTCCTGCAGCAGACCGCGCTTTCCCAGACCGAGCGGATCGAGAGCCGTATCGCCCTCGGTGGGGAGCGACGGGCAGGCGCAGTCCGTACCGCCGAGACCCTCGCCCGTGACCTTGCCCTTCTCGAAGAGGAGAAGCTACGCCAGCAGTCCGAGGGCGAAGCGCGCGCGGTCGAGGCGCGCGAGGCCGAAGCGCGGCTAGGCGATCTCGCTAAAGAACTCGCCTCCGCCGAATCTGTTGCCGGAGAAGCGGAGCGGGCGCTGATCGACCTTTCACGCACGGTCGCCGGTCAGCAGGCCGACTATCTGGAGCTTGCGCGGCGCCTTTCCGCCCAGAAAGCGGAGCTTGCCGCCGTGCGGGCGCGTATCGCGCAGCGCGCCGCCGACATTGTTGAAGCCGAGCTGCGCGTGGAAACCCGGCAGAGTGAAGCCGAGAGCGCACGCGCGGCGGCGGAAACCCTGAGCGCGGAGACCGAGAGCGTTCGGGCGGTGCTGGGCGAGGCGCGCCGCGCCCTCGCCGATGAGCGGGAACCTGCGCGGCTGAAGACGTCAGAAGCGGTGACCGCTCTTGCCGAACAGCGAACTGCGGCGGAGCGGCGACTGGCCGAACAGGGCGCACGCTTGCGCGCCCTGGAGGAGACCGAGGCCGCGCAGGAGGGCTACTTCGGGGGCGTGAAGGCCGTGGTGCGGGCCGCGAGAAGTGGGCGGCTCGGGGGCAGCTACACCCTTGTCGCCGATGCCCTGCGGGTTCCCGCCCATCTGGATACCGCCATCGAGATCGCGCTCGGCGCAAGCCTGCAGGATGTCATCACGGACACGGACACCGAGGCGAAAGCCGCTATCGCCTTTCTGAACGAGACACGTGGCGGTCGCGCGACTTTTCTGCCCCTGAACGCCCTGCGGGATCAGGAGGTCCCGGACGGTCTGCGCAAGGCCGCGCGGCAGTTCGCAGGCGTGCTCGGGTCAGCGGCGGATCTGGTGGGGCATGATGCCCACTTTGCGCCCGCCGTATTGGTTTTGCTCGCCCGCGTCCTGATCACCGATGACCTCGATACAGCGACAAAGGTCGCGCGTCAGATCGAGCGGCGCGACTGGGCGAAGATCGTCACCCAGAACGGTGAGGTAGTCGTGCCGACGGGGGCGATCACGGGCGGCTCCCAGGGGCGGCCCGGTCCAAACCTCCTGGGCCGCAAACGTGAGATCGGCGAGCTGACAGAGGCAGTCAAGGCAGGCCGCGAT
>JACMJB010000232.1 GCA_014380815.1 Armatimonadota bacterium | reverse complement strand
GCCGATGGGCGGGATACCACCCCGCAGATCTATGTGGTCCGAAACGGCAAGCGGCTTACGATCCTCTGCGGAAATGACCGTTTTACCGGCAGCAACTCCATTCCCGATCCGGAGTGGAGGGTGCCCCCGGCCCAGATGGTGTATGCTCTGGCACGGCTTGCAGCCGATCTGCGGAGGGGAAACAGAACGCTCCTTCCCGCTCAGGCGATCTCCCTCAGCGAGGCGACCCCAGCGCCGGAGCCGCTTCAGACACGCCTCGCACTCGGCGACGGGATCGCCCCGGAGGGAGCCGTCCCCCTGATCCGGTGGGGACGGTTCGATGGCTCCGGCGCGGACCTTGGTCAGCCGGTCGCGGCTAAAGGATCGCTTGTTGTACCCGTAGCTTCTCGGGGCAGGGATGCTATTCGGCTTCCTCGTGCCCTTCAGCCGGGCGCGACCGTACACCTCTTGCTTCCTCCGGCAACCCTTCGTGCGAAGACGCCGCGTTTTTTGCGGATTCGCGGCGCTTACGGGGCCGATGACGCCGCACTTTCGGTCGCGATGGGGCAGCAGGTGGTTCTTTCGGAGCGATTTGTTTACGAGGACATGGGGGGACAGGGAAATTTTGGTGCTCCAGATCTTGCGGGTATCCCTGTCGAGTTCAATCGCATCGTTTACCTGCCACCGCCTCCCCCTGGCGCGACAGCAGAACTGACTGTCAGCAATCCGGGTGTCGCGCCGATCTACTTCGATGCCCTCCAGATAGAAACCCACCTTAAACCAGCACCTCAGCGAGTTCTGGGGCTGGGAAGTGGCTTCGCCTCCAGCTATCCCAACGGATCGAATCCAATCCCGCCGGATCTCTCCAAACGCTGGAGCGTGCTTCGTATCAGCGCACGGACTCAGTATGTCGGCCCGCCCGGCGATCCGAAACGGTGGGCGAAGCTGGACGATATTCTCAACCGGGCCGCCGCTGCGAACAGCCGACTTCAGGTGATTCTTGAAGGGACGCCTGCCTGGGCCGCGATCTCGCCGGAGCGCCTGGAGCTAGCGAAAAAGGCGAAGCGCGCGCACACTGTTCCACCGGACCCGGCGAAATACGCGGAGATCGTGACCGGCCTGATTGCGCGGTACGGTGACAGGATTGATTCGTATGAAATCTGGAACGAAGCGGACATCCAGCAGTTCTTTCGTGGCTCGACCCAGGAGTACATCGCGCTCTTCCAAACCGTGGTGCCGATCGTCAGACGCCTCGACCCATCGGCGGAGATCTTTACCACCGGCATGGCGGGGTTCAAAGAGGCGTTTGTCGCCGACCTCGTCCGCGCGGGCATCCTGCGGGCAGCGGACCGCTTCGCGTTCCACCCCTATGCCGGAAAAAGCCCTGCCTGGGATGTGCCGATGGGCCTGGTCGAAGGCAGCTTAATGGCGAGCGGGGTGGCAATACCCCTCTACGCCAACGAAAGCGGGTTTGTCTGGAAGAACGCGGAATGGTTTCAGCCGCCGCCGCAGTTCACGCCGCAGGTGCAGGAGGCTCGCCTG
>JACMJB010000231.1 GCA_014380815.1 Armatimonadota bacterium | reverse complement strand
TCTCGCTGCGCCGCCGCGATAGCCGCCAGCAGAATACCCGTGACGGCGAAGGCGGTCAGCCCGGTGGCATCGTCCGCGCTCCCCGCCTGAGATGTCCCGGAAAGCGACAGCACAAATAGGACAATCGAGCCGGCGCTGAGGGCGACGCTGAGCAGCCCCGGACCCAGCCCCCCATACAGTCCCGCAACGACAATCGCGGGAAAGAAGACAAGATAAGGAAACCGGCTGCCCCAGATCGGGTTCAGTCCGAGTCGGATCAGCGTGGCGACCGTGACGCTAAGGATCGCGGCAGCATAACCGGCGATAAGCGGAGGTGGCACCTGGCGCCCGGCCCAGTCTCGGCGGGACTGGCGGGTCTCCTCGGTCCCCTCACCGGTCTCTCCAGAGCCGACATTCTTTTCATTCAATTCATCTGGCGCTAACACCGACGAACCCTCTCCTGTTCCCATCCTAGGGCAGTCAGCCGCGAAGTTTTTCCAGGTTGCGCAGACACTGCTCCGCGCAAACGAGCGGGGGCTGGGGATACGATTCCTGCTCTACGATGTACCAGCGTGTACCCCCTATCGTCTCGCAGGCCTCCAGGATCGCCGGGAAGGGAACGTCGCCCTCGCCCAGAAGAGCGTTGGGATCGTCCTTCGCATACTCCTTGAGGTGAACGGTAAGCGCCCGGTTAGGGTAGCGCAGCAGGAACGGCAAGGCGTCCGACCCGCCGTGCATCGCATTGCCCGTGTCGAACTGCATCACGACATTCGAAGTGGTGCCGCCGAAAAAGGTATCCCACGGAAGCTCGCCGCCGGGCGTGAACGGTGCGAACTCGACGGTATGATTATGGTAGCCGGTGTGTAGCCCCGCAGGGGCAAGCGCGGCGGCGATCGTATTCATCGTCTCCGCGGTCTTTCGCCAGGCCTCTGTGGAGGTCCGGTACTGCTCCGCAAGACCCGGCACAATCAGAAACTTGTTCTCCAGGGTCTGGTGAAAAGGGATGCTTTTTTCCAGCGCCTCCCCCAGAAGGGTCTCCAGACCGACATGCGCCCCGGCGACTTTCAGGCCGACGGCGTCCAGCATCTGCTTCAGGGCAGGCGCCTCATTCTGGTAATACCCGGCGAACTCGACACCCTCGTAGCCCATCTCCGCGACGGCTTTGAGGGTGCCAGGCAGATCACGGGCGCAGTCACCCCGAACGGAGTACAATTGCAGGGCGACAGGGATTCTGGTCATGAGTGGGGCGTCCTCGGAAATCGGTAATCTGAGCATAAATTAGGGGGGAGAGCACAATGTTCCTGCACGAGCCTTTCCCGTTTTACTCTCTCAAAAAGAGTGCTTTGCATTGACAGGCTTCCGGTCGGGCGGCTATAATGGCAGCATGCCCCCTGCCGCCTCGCCGCCGCTTTCCGTGACGTTCCTGGGCACCGGCACGTCCACGGGTGTTCCCATGATCGGCTGCTCGTGCGCGGTCTGCACCTCCTCTGATCCGCGCAACAAGCGAATGCGCGTCTCGGTCGTCGTCCGCACCGCGAACCAACGGGGCGGCGAACCGCAAAACCTGCTGGTAGACACCACGCCGGAACTGCGAATCCAGATGCTCCGCGAGGGACTAGACCGGGTCGAGGCCATCCTGATGACGCACGGTCACGCCGATCATATCTTCGGTCTGGACGATGTTCGACAGATCAACTTTCGCCACAACATCGTGATGCCGATCTATGGCTCCGAGGCGACGCTCGCTCAGCTTCGACGGGTCTTCGATTACGTCTTCAAGGAGACCCCGACCGGCGGCGGGAAGCCACAGCTCGATTTGAGAACGCTGGAGCCATTCGAGCCGGCTCTGATGCCGACCGGCGCGGAGGTGATGCCGCTCCCGGTCCTGCACGGCACTCTCCCAATCTACGGGTACAAATTCGGGCGGTCGCTGGCGTATCTCACGGATGTCTCCGCGATTCCCGACGAAACGCTGCCCTATCTGGAGGGGCTGGACACGCTGATCCTGGGCGCGGTCCGCTTTGAGCCGCACCCGACCCATTTCAATCTCGAACAGGCGCTTGCGGCGATCGCGAAACTTCAGCCCCGCCGGGCGTTTCTGACGCATCTTTCCCACCACTTCGACCATGCCACGGTGAACGCGACACTGCCGCCAAGCGTGCGCCTCGCCTACGACGGACTGACTATTGCCGTTCCGGAAAACCACGGCTGAAGGAGAACTCATCGGTGACATTCACGCGCCGTTTCTTCTGGCTGGTCGCTCTGGGGATCGTTCCACTCCTGCTTTCCGGCCTCTTCGCCCCGCTCGCCCTGCTCGGCGCGCTCTGGAACCTTGTCGTGGTCGCGCTTGCAGTCACGGACTATCTGCTCTGCGCCTCGCCGCAGAATGCGCTGAGCGCGGAGCGGACCGCCGACGAGGCGCTGTCGGTGGCAGCAGAGAACACGGTTCTTTTGAAGTTTCGGAACGAGACCCGTCAGCGAATCCGGGGTGTCATCCGAGACGAACCCCCGCCCGAGTTTGCTCTGGCATCGGGGGGATCCGCGCGGCAGCAGGCGTTCTCCCTGCAGTCGTTTGAGGTGCGCTCCTTCGAGTACTCCCTGACACCGCCCGCGCGGGGCAATTTTCTCTTCGGCGATGTGTACGCGCGGATCACCGGCCCGCTTGGTCTGATCGTACGCCAGGGACAGATCCCCGCCTCGGAGCCGGTCGCGGTGTTCCCCAATCTCCAGGCGGTCGAGGATTACGACCTGATGATGCGGCGCGCCAACAAGATCCGTCAGGGGGTCCGCCGGACCCGTATCGCCGGGGGAGGGCGCGAGTTTTCCAGTCTTCGCGACTATACACCCGATGATGGTCTGCGGGTCGTGGACTGGAAGGCGACGGCCCGGCGGGGAAAGCTGATCGCGCGTACATTCGAGGCGGAACGCTCCCAGGATGTGCTGCTGCTGATTGATCTGGGGCGCCTGATGCGGCAGGAGATCGCGCAGACGCAAAAGCTGGACCATGTGGTCAATGCCGCCCTGATGCTGGCGCATGTGGTCGCCGAGGCGGATGACCGGGTCGGGCTGCTGACGTTCGCGGATGAAACGCGGGCCTGGCTGCCACCGCGTCGTGGACGTGCCCAGGCCGGCGATATTCTGCAGGCGCTGTATTCCGCGCGTGCGGAGATCGTGGAGAGCGACTACCGAGCTGCCTTCCGGTTTCTTTCGTCCCGCTGGCGGAAACGGTCACTGGCGGTCGTCTTTACCGATCTGTCCGACCCGGAATCCAGTGCGATGCTGCTCGCCGAGATCGCGCAGCTCGCGCGGGCGCATCTGGTGGTCTGCGTGCTGGTCAGCGACCCGCTGGTTGCGGAGCGAGCGCGTCAGTCCCCGAAAATCGCCACGCAGATCTACGAAAAAGCGGTCGCCGAAGAGGTGCAGTCCGACCGGCAGAACGCCCTGGCCCTGCTGCAGAAGCGGGGGGTGCTGGTGGTGGATGCGGAACCCTCCGAGCTTTCCGTGGAACTGGTCGCCCGGTATCTGATGGTCAAAAGCCGGGCGCTGCTATGAGCATCGCGCTGCGGCGCCTGCTGCCACTGGCCCCTCGCGATCTGGTCGAGTTCGCCCGGCTTGAGGCGCTCTCCTGCCTGTTTCCCGTCGGGATCTTCGCGACACTGGCGCTGAGCCGAGTGCTTCCACTGCCGGTCGCGCTGCCCCGCTATGACTTCATTCTGATCCTCTGCTTTTTGATGCAGGGGGGGATGATTGCCGCGAAGCTGGAAACGAAGGATGAGATCAAAGTGATCTGCGTCTTCCATGCCATCGGGCTGGCGCTGGAGCTATTCAAGATTCAGATGGGATCCTGGGCTTATCCAGAGTCCGCCTACACCAAAATCGGGGGGGTGCCGCTGTATTCCGGGTTCATGTACGCCAGTGTCGCGAGTTATGTCTGCCAGGCCTGGCGCAACCTCCATCTCCAGATCACGGGATGGCCCGGCGTACGGTGGACCGCCCCGCTCGCCGCGCTGGTCTACAGCAACTTTTTTACACACCACTGGATTCCTGACCTGCGCTGGGGGCTGATTGCCGCTGTCTTCCTGCTGTTCCGACGAACCGTTGTCCACTACCGAGTCCACGCACACGCTTATGCCATGCCGCTCGTGCTTGGCTTCGCCCTGATCGGTCTGTTTATCTGGGGAGCGGAAAATGTCGCCACGTATTTCGGCGCCTGGCAGTATCCCAATCAGAAACAGGGCTGGCAGATCGTCCACTCCAGCAAGATCACCTCGTGGTTCCTGCTGGTCATTATCACCGTGGTCATCGTGGCCCAGCTAAAACGGGTCAAGGAGCGGCTGCATCCCGGAGACGAAGGAGAGAATTTAAATGCCTGATCAGAATAACCCCCCCGACGGGGATACCATCTTCGCGCGGATCGCCCGCAAAGAGGTGCCGACGGAGGTTTTGTACGAGGATGACCTGGTGATCGCCTTTCGTGATGTCAATCCGCAAGCGCCGGTCCACGCCCTTGTCATCCCCAAAAAGCCCGTGAGGAACCTTCTCGCGCTAACGGTCGAAGACCGCGAGCTTGCCGGGGCGATCCTGCTGGGGTCTGCGGAGGTCGCGCGCCGCCTGGGCGTTGCCGAGACCGGCATTCGCGTGGTCCTTAATGCGGGGAGCGATGGGGGGCAGACCGTGCCCTATCTCCATGCGCATGTGCTGGGTGGTCGCCCGCTCACCTGGCCGCCAGGCTGACAAAAAAACGGGGCGATGTCACCGGACATCGCCCCGTCCTCTCGCCCCGAGCGCTACCGCATGTCATAGGGCATCTGGGCGGTTGGAGCGCCTGGAACAACCCCTCTGCTGTAATTGCGCTGCTCCTCCAGGGCCGCCGCCAGACGCCACTCCTCTGTCTTGGTCGTGCGGACTTTGTTGAAGACAAACAAGTTGAAGAAGTGCATGCCGCCCAGAACCAGCAGCACCAGGCCGACCTTTCCGGCAAGGGCCTCGATGCTCGCCTGAGTTCCGATCACGGGATCGTTGATCTTGAGCATCAGGCTGACATAGCCCAGGTTGATCAGGTAAAAGCCCACGACGAGAAGCTGGTTCACGCTGTCCGCGAGGGTCTCGTTGCCGTGGAAGACATCCACCAGGAACACGCGCCCGTTCTTGAACAGAGTCCGCGCCACCCAGACGGTCAGACTGACGCTGATAACCAGGTACACCAGATACGTCACCACAATCGTGCTCATACGTTCCTCCTTGCGGCCTATGGGCCGCGGCTCCCCGTTTTCGTTTTCCGTGAGCGGTCTTTAGCTGTCTCCGATATTATTGAACATGTTCACTTTCATTCACAGGCTACCCCCGCCCGATGGTGACTGCAAGGGATATTGTGATAATTTTCACAATATTTTTTCGAGGCGATAATGACCGACACTACGGGGGAAGGAATCGGGGAGAGTGACAAGCCGCCGGGTAGAAAAGGGGAGCAGACACGCGAACACCTCCTTCGCACCGCTCTGCGCCTCTTCGTCGCCAAAGGCTATCAGGCGACCACGCTGCGGGACATCGCGACCGAGGCGGGATCGTCGCTGGGGCTGACATACCGATATTTCGCGCGGAAAGAAGAGCTGGTGTTCGCGCTGTACGAGCGCCTCGCCGCCGAACTGGAGGAGGAGGTGGCTGCCCTGCCACCCGGGCCGCTTGCCGCCCGGTTCGGGCGGGCGCTGCTTGCCGACCTGCGCCGCATCGAGCCGTACCGGGAGGCATTTGCCGCGCTCTATGCGGCAGGACTCGCGCCCGACTCGGAAGTCGCCGTGTTGGGAGCATCGGTGGGCGGAGTGCGAGACCGGGTCTGGCGCACGTTTCAGACGGTGGTCACCGGGGCGACGGATGCCCCGCGCTCCAGGCAGGTGGACGAAATGACCACGGTGCTGTACGCCGCGCACCTTTCCGTCGTGCTGTTCTGGCTGCAGGACCGCAGCGAAGGGCAGTCCGCGACCCGTGAACTGATCGCCTTCGGAACCGAGATGCTGGGGCGGTTCCGGCCCGTGCTCACCCTGCCCTTCGCGTCAAGGGCGCTCACACGGCTGGCACGTATTCTCCACCCGCTGTTCGGCCCGCTCCCGAAATCGCCCTGATGTGGTAGCATTTCTCTACCAATGAACGAGAAAAAAGATGAGACCCCCGGCCCGGTTTCCCGCCGAGACTTCCTGCGGCGAGCGGGGAAAGAGGCGGTTGAGACGGGCACCTCGCTGGTGCCGGGGGCCAGGCTGGCGACCGCCGCGCTGGGCAGGAAGACCGCAGACGGCAAGCCGAACTGGTGGCAAAAGCTGGCGCAGTGGCGGCAGGGTCGCGGTGGTGAGGCCCGCACCGAAGACACCGCGGGGGATACGGGCCTTTGAGCCGGGAACCCATGCTGCGGGAACTGCTGGAGGTGGCGATGGACGCCGCGTATCTTGCAGGAACCCGCACCCTCGCCTATTTTAATACCGGTATCGTGCCGGATATTAAGTCCGACAACACGCCGGTGACGATCGCGGACCGGGAAGCGGAGACCCTGTTGCGAGAGCGGATCCTGCGCTCCTTCCCAGACCATGCCATTCTGGGCGAGGAGCAGGGGGAGACGGCAGGAAGCGCGCCCTACCGCTGGATCGTGGACCCGATTGACGGCACCAAGTCGTTCATCGCCGGTGTCCCGCTGTACGGCGTCCTGGTCGGGGTCGAGGTGCGGGGGAAGCCATCGGTGGGGGTCATTTATCTGCCCGCGCTGGGGGACATGGTGGCGGCGGCAAACGGCCTGGGGTGTACCTGGAACGGGCGGGCCTGCCGGGTCTCGGACGTTTCGGACCTGAAGCAGGCGCTGGTGGTGACCTCGTCCATCGTTCGCTGTCAGCAGCGGAGCGATGCCTTCGACCTCCTGGCATCGCGGACCCGGTTTCAGGCGACCTGGGGCGATGCGTTCGGCTATGCGTTGGTCGCGACCGGACGGGCTGAGGTGATGCTGGACCCGATCCAAAGTCCCTGGGACTGCGCCCCGATGCTGCCGATCCTGCGCGAGGCGGGCGGCGTCTTTTCTGACTGGCGCGGAAACCCGACCTTTCTGAACGGGGATGGGGTCGCAACGAACGCCGCTCTGAGCAAGCAGGTATTGGACGTGCTGCGGGGAGAGACGCCGCGCTGATGCTGCCCGTTCTGAAGACGACAATTCCCGGGCCGGTGTCGCGAGCGCTGGCATCGGAGCTGCATCGCTGGGAAAGCCGGAACGTCACCTTCGTGGATCCGCAGGGCCGGTTCCCGATCTTCTGGGAATCCGCTCAGGACTGCCTTGTCACCGATGTGGACGGAAACACGTTTCTGGATCTGACGGCAGCGTTCGGGGTCGCGGCGGTCGGGCACACCAACGCGCGCGTGGCGGCGGCAATCGCCGCGCAGGCTGGTCGCCTGATCCATGGGATGGGGGATGTCCACCCGACGCGTCTCAAGGTAGACCTGGCGCGCAAAATCGCGCAGCACACGCCCGGCGACCTCGGTGGGGTGATTTTTGGGGCAAACGGCGGCGATGCGGTCGAAGCGGCTTTGAAGACGGCCCGTCTCTACACCGGAAAAAGTGGGGTCCTGGGCTTCCGGGGGGGGTACCACGGCCTGACGTACGGCGCCCTCGCGGTGACGAGCCGGGCCGATTTTCGCGATCCGTTTGCCGGGCAGGTGCCAACCTTTGCGCGGCACCTGCCTTTCGCGGAGCCGCGGGAATGCCCGCTGTTCTGCGGGGAATCCTGCACCCAGGCCTGTCTTGGTCCGGTCGAGGCCGCTTTGAAGGCGCAGGCGGACACCCTCGGGGCCGTCATCGTGGAGCCGATCCAGGGGCGAGGTGGGATCATCGAGCCACCGGTCGGATGGCTCCGCGGACTCCGCTCGCTCTGCGACCGGTACGGCGTGCTGCTGATCGCCGACGAGATCTTCACCGGCTGGGGACGTACGGGGACCTGGTTCGCGTGCGACGCGGAGGGGGTTGTCCCCGACGTGCTTTGTGTCGGAAAGGCCATGGGCGGGGGATTTCCGATCTCCGCCTGTGTCGCCAGGCCGGAGATCATGGCCGCCTGGGAAGAATCCACGGGCGAGGCGCTTCACACCTCGACATTTCTGGGTTCGCCGCTCGGCTGCGCCGCCGCGCTCGCCGCGCTGACCGAGATCGAAGAGCGGAATCTCCCGGAGCGTGCGCGGGTGATCGGTGCGTATTTCAAGGAGACCCTGAGGGATCTGGTGGGCCGTCACCCACGGAAGATCCGGGAAGTGCGGGGGCGGGGGCTGATGCTCGGGCTGCGATTTGCCTCACGGGAGATCGCGCTCGGACTGGTCTACACCCTGCTTCAGCGCGGCTTGATCGTGCTTCCGGCGGGACCAGGCGATATTCTGGAGTTAGTCCCCCCGCTGACGATCGAGCGGGAACAGATTGATTTTGCGGTGGCGCAGCTAGGCGCCGCCCTGTCGGAGGAAAGGATTGTCAATGCCGTTGAACTTTAACAACCGGGTCGGGATTCTCACGGGGATTGCAGGGGCACTCTCCCTTTCGGCGGCGGCGGGGCTTGCGCTCGCCAAAACCCCCCAAGCGGCCACCGAAGCGCCCAAGCCGGTCGCCCCTGCCCCTCCCGCTTCCGGTCCGTCTGAGCAGGCCGCGAAACAGCTTCTGACCCAGATGGCGGCGAAGTACAAGGGACTGACCAGCTACTCCGCCGACGGTGCTCTGACAGTGAAGAACGGCGCGAACAGCGTTGAGTTCACCAACCGGGTCGCCTACCAGAATGGAAAAGCGGCAGTCGAGATCCTTTCACCTGAAGGGACCTCCTCCCGTATCTTCGACGGCACGAACCTCTTCGTCACGCAGTCCTCGGACCCGAAAACGTACCGCAAGCAAAAGGCGGCCTCTCCCATGGCGGGAATCCAATCCGCGCTCGCGCAGGCGGATGTCGGACTGCTTCCACTCCTGCTCACCGACAGCGAGGCCGCCGCGAAGATCCTCCCCCCCGGCGTCGAGAAGGTGACTCTCGACCCCAAGGAGGGGACAGTGGACGGTATGGCGGTCCAGGTCGTGACAGCGAGCATGAAGGGCGGGCAGGCCGTCTTCCAGTTTCACATCGGCAAAACCGACGGCCTGATCCACCGGCTCACGATCCAGCAGCTAAAAAACGGTGTGGAGGCGGGTTCGCTCACTGCTACCTACCAGAACATCCGGTTGAACTCGGCGATTGATCCGGCCAAGTTCACCTTCACGCCCGCCGCGGGGCAGGTTGCTCAGGCACCGCCGCCCGCCAAGGAGCCTGCTTACTTCGATGCGCGGCTGAAGAAGGGCACACTTCCGCTGCCGTTCTCGGGACTGGATACCAGCGGCAAACCCCTGAATCTGGCACAGTACAAGGGCAAGGTCGTTCTGATTGACTTCTGGGCCACCTGGTGCGGACCCTGCCGAGCGGAACTGCCCAATGTCACCTCTGTCTACGGCAAGTACAAGCCCAGGGGTTTCGACGTTGTGGGGGTGTCGCTGGACGAGGCGGCGGACAAGCCCAAGCTGGTGAGCTTCGTTCAAGCCAACAAGATGCCCTGGCGTCAGGTGTTCGATGGCGGCGGCTGGCAGTCGAAGCTGGCAAAGACGTATGGGGTGCGGGCGATCCCCTTCACTCTGCTGATCGGAAAAGACGGCAAGATCGCCGCGGTCAACCCCCGTGGTTCGGATCTGGAGCCTGCCGTGAAAGCCGCCCTCGCCGCGCGCTAGAGGGCAAAATCAGTGCGGTTAGCCTCCCCGGAGGTCGTCACTGGCGCGAGTGGCGGCGGCGGGCCGAACCCGACCGGGCGGCTCGCCTGCTTCGCGTGGCGGCCCGGGGCAGGCTTTCCCGAACGCTCCCCGGGGCATGAGAATGCAAGCGGATTGAGGCGGCCGCTTCTGGGGAATGACCACAGCATCACGCGAGCAGGAAAAAAGTTGGAACGGGAAACCACAGCAGGACTCTGAAAGAGTGGTAATTCCAAGAACACGGAAAATAAAATAACCGTCAGAGTGGGGCGCGATAAACGCGGCAAACGAACCAGCGACGACCCTCGTGTCGCCGTCGTGGACGCCTCAAAAACGGCAGGGGACAGGCGGTGATCGTTGCCGCCGGAACCGGCTGTGTGCAGAGGACGTTTGAACACGACTATGGCAGGAACTAATTCGGCAATGATTCAACGACCGCGAGTGCGCCGCGCCCCCAGCCCCTTCGGGCAGATCAGTCTCGGCTTGCGGCGGCACTCTGTTATCGTGCCCTCGACTGCGATTCCCGCGCGGGAGCAGTTCGAGGTCGAAGCGAGCGAAACGGAGCGTCTGCTGAGCCGCTCCCACGATCTGGTGGCACAGATGCGCGAAGCCGTCGGGCGTCTCCGCCTCGATATCTAGTCTTCCCCACTCAGTCCCGCAGCCAGTGCGCCAGAGCCGCCTCGTGCCGCGCACGTCCCGCCGCGTAGATTTCCGCGACATGGGGATCCGGCACCCGTTCCGAGACGATCTCGACCGAGGGGGCGGCCTCGATCTGTCCCATCCCGATCTGCTCCCGTGCCCAGAGTGCCGCGCCGCGTGCGGACGCCTGCGTTTCGGTGGACACGGCAATCGGCTCCCGCAGGACATCTGCCAGGATCTGCGCCCAGATCTCCGAGGCGACCAGTCCCGCGCCGGTTCCGATGATCCTTCCCAGCGGCAGAGCCGCGCGCATCGGTTCCCGAACCGAGGCGAAACGATACGCCACCGCTTCCAGGTGTGCACGGGCGATCTGGAGCGAGGTGGTCGCGCTGCTGAGACCGAGTATGGCGGCGGTCGCGTCGTCGCGCCAGAGTGGCGCGCGCTCCCCATTCAGGAACGGCAGGACCGTCAACCCATGATCGTCCGGCGGCAGTGTCGCCAGGGCAGCCTCCAGCGCCGTATCCGAGAGGCCCGGCAGATGCAGGGTCTTTTTCAGCCAGGCCCAGACCGCGCCGCCGTTCGAGATCGCCCCGCCGACAAGGTAGCGCCGCGAATCTATCTGGTAGCGCCAAAGTCCCGGATAGACCGGCGGGACCTGGTCATGGATCACGGCTCGAAGCGCTCCCGATGTCCCGATCATCAGGGCGAGCGTCCCGTCCGCGACCGCCCCGCAGCCGATATTGGAGCAGGCCCCATCGCCCAGAGCGGGAAACCAGGGAATGTCGCAAAGCGCGGGAAGCGCCTCCCGAAATTCCGCCGTAAGACCAGAGACCGGACCATCCCCGATGGGGGAGAGGTGTGCCCGGGAAAGGCCGGGAATGGCGGCAAGCGTTTCGTCATCCCAGGCCGAAGCGGCCTGATCCATCAGGCCGCTTCCGGAGGCCATCGAGTGCGACACGGTGGTGCGCTCCAGGCCGAATAGCCGCGCAAAAAGATACTCGGCGGGGGAGAGGATACGGTGGCACCGTGCCCAGGCAGTCGGTTCGGTCTCCCCGAGCCAGAGCAGCCGTCCGGGCGGGTACGACGTATGAAGCGGGCAGCCAGTGCGCTGCGTATGCAGGGCGGGGTCTCCCAGGCGGCTTCGCAGTGTCTCCACCTGAAGGGCCGACCGGCGGTCAGACCAGAGCAGGATCGGGGTGAGCGGTTTGCCAGCGGAGTCCACACCGACAAAGGAATGCCAGAACGCCGACACCCCGACCGCGAGTACCCGCACATTCGGCCCGGCCCGCTCCAATGCCTCCGCCGCACACAGGACCGTCTCCTGGACCAGCAGATCAGGGTCAAGGGTCGCCCCGCCGTGGGGAGTGTAGTGGGGAGTGTGCTGCTGATGAAACCGGGCACCGGGAATCGCCCGGGTGGTCACGGCATCATAGAGGACCGCGCGTGTCGAAGAGGTGCCGACGTCGAGAGCGAGCAGGGCGGCGGTCACCGGTTAAAGCTCGCGCCCCAACCCAAGAGATCGGGCGTTCTCGTACACGACCTGGGCGACCGCCACATCTTCGAGTGCGATCCCCAGCGATTTAAAGACGAGGATCTCGTCGCCTGATCTCCGGGCTGGCCCCGGTCCGGCGACGACCTGTGCGAGGGAGACCGCACTGGCCCAGGACCATTTGCGCCGCTCGTAGGCGTAGATCAGCTCAGCCGCCTCGAGGCGCGCCTGATCCAGGTCGTCCACGACGACGCGGTCCGCGCGGGCAACCACGGTCTCGTCAATCTCGCGGGCCGTGAACCGGTTTGCGCCGACCGCCGCCACAAAATCGCCGGGAGAAAGCCACTCGCCTCTTAGGATCGGCTCGCGGGCGGAGGTGGCGGTAATCAGGATCTGAGTGGTTCGAGCAGCCTCTTCCGCGCTCCCAAACGGCGAAAAGCGGATCCCCAGCCTGGCGGTCATCTTGCGGCAGAAGGTCTCGCGGTTGTGGGCGTCCCGGCTATGGACCTGGACCTCGCGCAGATTGGGACGCGCGACCAGAAGCGCTTCGGCCTGTGTCTCCGCCTGCCAGCCGGTCCCAAACAGCGATGCCATCGTGGCATCTTCGCGCGCCAGGTGGCGGGCCGCCACCCCGGTCGCGGCACCGGTGCGGATCTGGCCCAGCCGGTCGCCCTCGATCATCGCCAGCAGGCTGCCGTCCTCCGCGGAATACAGCATCACCCAGAACCGTGTCTCCGTGCCGAACGAGGTGTAGGTCTTTGTCCCCATCACTCCCTTGCTGGGGAGCGCGGCGGACATGGTGTGCAGAACGCCCTGGGGAAGGAAGAAGCGGCTGCGCGCCTGGTTCTGCGCGCCACGGCCCGCGCCCTGATCGGCGAAGGCAGCCTCGACAGCTGCAATCGCCTCGGGCATGGTGATCAAGCGCTTCACTTCCGGCTCAGTCAGATAAAGGGGCATAAGACATCCTTCGTCCTACGACGGGCGGGGAAGATTTTGGGGAGATGCTGAGCCAATTGTAGCGAAGGAAGCGGCTGCCTGTCAAATATCCGCCGCTTCAGAGGACATCGGGGGCACGACCGAGGAGCGCCGCCCGTGGAAGATGCGCAGCAGGGACTTGCCCTGACGAATGGTTGACGTCGCGGACGAACCGTGCATCCCCAAAAACGTCAGGGCACAGGCTGTCAGCGCTCGCAGGGTCACCTTCGCTCTCAGCGAAAGCCGTAGTGCCCGCCGTGCTTCCGTCGGCTTCTCGGTCTGAAGCAGATGGATACCGCGCGATGCCGCCGTCTCCGCGAATCGTTTTCGAAGCGCCGGACGCAGGCGGGCGTTGGCGGGATCTTTCAGCGCTTCCTCATACAAGAAGAGGTGACCAAGACCCATCAGTGCCGGCATCGAATGGCTCATACCCGCGCTGTGCAATCGGTATTCCATCAATCGTTCCGGCAGGTACCATCCGCCGCGCCCTGTTTTTGCGCATTGATACAGGAACCAGAGGTCAATTCC
>JACMJB010000230.1 GCA_014380815.1 Armatimonadota bacterium | reverse complement strand
TCGGGGTTTTCATGCATCGGGCCGGTGGAGCCGAAGCAGGAGCCAAGGTTGTTCACTCCGATCACGAAGAAGCGGTCCGTGTCGACCGGCTTGCCCGGACCGATCATGTTGTCCCACCAGCCTTCCGATTTGTCTTTTCCCTCGTAGCTACCCGCAACGTGGTGCGAAGCATTCAGCGCATGGCAGACCAGGACCGCATTGGAGCAGTCGCGATCGAGCGTGCCGTACGTTTCGTACATCAGCGTGTACTCACGGATGAACGCGCCGCTTTGCAGGGCAAGCGGCTCGCGGAACGTCATTGATTGCGGTGATGCAAGCATGAAAACAAAACCCGGCGCCGCTGCGAGACGAGGCCGGGTTGATGTCCCTTGACGGGCGGACTGTCTTTAGCGGTATTTGTTGAGCGCCCGCAAGCTGTCGCAAATCGGCGCTTCAATCCAGTATATCAAGGCCGCGTACCGTGCTCCCGCAGCAACAGCTTGGCATCGAGCCGCCGCAAAACGCCCTCATACGCACGATTTGGGCGCGAGTTTTGTTATCTTTTGGTGCGGCGTGACATCTTCCGCACGTTTCGCACCAAGAAAATCAAGGTATCGCTAGGAGACGATGATGGAGGCACTAAAGCAGGGCGCAGATACGCTCTTCATACTTTTGGGCGGCGTCATGGTGCTCGCCATGCATGCCGGCTTCGCTTTTCTCGAGCTGGGAACCGTTCGAAAGAAGAACCAGGTCAATGCCTTGTCCAAGATCCTGGTGGATTTCTCGGTCTCGACCATCACTTACTTTTTCGTTGGATATACGGTGGCTTACGGCACCAGCTTTCTGGTGGGCGCCGAGCAACTGGCGCTGAAGAACGGCTATGAGCTGGTCAAATTCTTTTTCCTCCTGACTTTTGCGGCCGCCATCCCGGCGATCATTTCGGGAGGCATTGCGGAGCGCGCCCGCTTCGGGCCGCAACTACTCGCAACCGCTGTCATCGTCGGCGCCATCTATCCTTTGTTCGAGGGCGTGGTGTGGAACCAGAACTTCGGTGTGCAAGCCTGGATCAAGAGCGTAACCGGCGAGGAGTTTCACGATTTCGCCGGTTCCATCGTTGTGCATGCGATCGGCGGCTGGCTGGCCTTGCCGGCAGTGCTGCTGCTGGGCGCGCGCAGCAACCGCTATCGCAAGGACGGCGCCATCAGTGCCCATCCCCCCTCCAATATCCCCTTCCTGGCGCTAGGAGCATGGATCCTGACTGTCGGCTGGTTCGGCTTCAATGTCATGAGCGCGCAGACCATCGACAAGATTTCCGGCCTGGTCGCTGTCAACTCCCTCATGGCCATGGCGGGCGGGACTGTCGCCGCACTCGTTTTCGGCAGGAACGACCCCGGCTTCGTGCACAACGGCCCGCTGGCCGGCCTGGTTGCGGTCTGCGCCGGCTCCGATCTGATGCATCCCCTGGGCGCGCTAGTCACCGGCGCGATGGCGGGAGCCATCTTCGTTCTGATGTTCACGCTGACGCAGAACCGCTGGAAGATCGACGACGTGCTGGGTCTCTGGCCCTTGCACGGACTGTGCGGCGCCTGGGGCGGCATTGCCGCCGGCATATTCGGCGCCAAGGCTCTGGGCGGGCTCGGCGGAATTAACCTCAGCGCCCAGATCATCGGCACCGCACTGGGCGTGGGATGGGCGTTGGTTGCCGGATTCGTGACCTACGGACTGATCAAGGCGCTGTTCGGGCTGCGAATGTCGCAGGAAGATGAGTACGAAGGTGCCGATATTTCCATTCACCGCATCGGCGCGACCCCGGACCGCGAGGTGAACTGGTAGCCAGCCGCCGCTAGCCCTCGGAGCCCGGCGGGCCACCACCGCCGATCGGGCTTGCCACCTTGCGCAATATCTGGTTAATAATGCAAGAACGTGGTATTTGGCTTTCTGCCGCCACGAAAAGCTAGCGGTGAACAGGTCACTTTCGCGTCTCTCGACTTATCTGAATGCGTTTTCGGGACTCCATCGCGTCGTCAATGTGTCAATCAAGGAGTCCCGTGCATGGGCAATAAACTTTACGTAGGCAACCTGCCTTATTCGGTCCGTGACAGCGACCTGGAGCAGGCGTTCGGCCAATTCGGCGCGGTCACGAGCGCCAAGGTCATGATGGAACGCGATACCGGCCGTTCCAAGGGCTTCGGCTTTGTGGAAATGGGCAGTGATGCCGAAGCGCAGGCCGCGATCAACGGCATGAACGGCCAGCCCCTGGGCGGTCGCAGCGTCGTCGTCAACGAGGCTCGCCCGATGGAGTCCCGTCCCCCGCGCACCGGGGGATACGGTGGCGGTGGCGGTGGTGGTAGCGGCGGCGGTGGTGGCGGCTACGGCGGCGGCGGCGGCGGTGGTGGCCGCAGCGGTGGTGGCGGCGGTCGCTACTAAGCGGGTGTCCCATCGGGCCACCGAGACGAGCATCTTTGCTTGACGGCGCGGGGCGGGAGAACGATTCGTTCTCCCGCCCCGCGTTTTTGTTCGGGGCTACGGACCGTCTCAGGGGGATCGTTTTACCAGGCGCATCTGGCACCGCTTTTGCGCGGAGCGGTTCGCTGGCCAGCAGATAAACAGCGGGGACGTTCGGGCTGGTGACGTCGCACCGCTTCTGTGACTTCTCGCACGATCCACGTGCGCCCGGCGAAGTCATCGCCGCGGCGATTGGTGCCCCGGTGCAGCGTGGATCTCGACAACACGGAAATCGGCTTCGAGAGCGCCGCGACGCCTCGCTCCTAAGACCATCAAACCCCTCCTAGGAACTCAGGAACCCGCTCAGGAGCGCCTGCAAGGATTCCGGCGTTTGACCGGGACGGAGCAGCAGCGCGCCAACCTCCCCTGCGCCGAAAGGGTCCGCCGTGCTCACCTGAGGGTAAGCGACCACGCTGGGATTCAGCACCCCGCGGCGGCCCGCGTAAAGCAGCCACGCCCCACTCACGAGGCGGCTTCGAGAACCACAGGCGATGGCATCCCGATAGGTATGCATCTGCTGGATGTCGGGCAGCAGCGCGCTGTCCGTGAAGCGCCACACAGGGCCGGTTTTGCCCGTCGCGCTTTTCGGCTCAGCAGGTTCGCAATAGGTCTTGAACTTGGCGTCGAGGAGCAGCAGCCGCCCCTCGCATTCCACGGCGATGTCGGGGCGCAGGGCATGGGAGCGGGAGTGCCAGCCGATCGCCTCCTCTGTTCCCTGGCGCGGGTATAGCGGGTTATAAAGGAGCGCTACGGGCGGCGCACCTTTTTTTTGAAACAGCAGTCGCGAGGTGCGTCCCCTAGCCAGTGCGAAGGTCAAACCGGAGCGCGATACCGTGAAGTCGCTTGCGGAAACGGTGCGAAAACCGAGGTGGCGCAGGGCATCCGCGACCGCGAACCAGCAGGCGTATTCGTAGAGCAGCCAGGTTTCGCGAGCGGGCAGAGAGAACAGCGGATTTGCCCAGTTGAAGGCGAACGCGGCTCGGTAGCGTCGCCACTGTTCGAACACGTAGCGGTAGGCGGGACCGGGGACCGGCGGATACGTGTTCTGGACCGGTGCGGGCGTCAGGGTGACCCACGGGGAGCGTCGCAGGTGCTGTCGCAGCCGCGCCCGCAGTATCTCAGCCTGACGCGCGATGTGCGGAACGGCGGCGTCCTGAGCGAGAGAGAGGATGCCACCCAGGTCGCGCGCCGCTTGTGCAAGAATCCCCTTCACAGCACGGTTAACGGGTGTATCGAAGGAGGCCACCGCGACGCTCTGGGCGATACGCCGTGGCAGTCGTCCGCCCAGACGGCGCGCAAGCGGACTCAACGAGGCTGGAGCAGGGACAAAGTCCCCGTTACGGACGGCAGCAAGAACCGCGGAGGGCGAAACGCGCCGCAGACTTCCCAATTCGACCCGGACATCCTGGGTGCTGGAGTGCAAAACGGTCCCCGGTGCGGCCTCAATGACGTGCAAGGCACGACTGAACCGGGGCCAGATCGCCGAAAGAAACGCCAGACGCTCGCGCGGGCAGGCATCACGCGGGGGAGGGTCAGCACTGCGAATATCGAGATCGCCCAGGGTGTTCTGGGGGTACAGGTCCTGACCGATGGCGAGCGCGACTCGCGCGATCTCCGCAAGCAGCAAATGTCTCTCCTCCGAGGACAAAAGGTCTTGCCAGCGACGCGCCGAGCGCATCTCGTCGCGCAGACTTCGGATCGCCCCTTCACGGGTACCAGCTTCTGAAATAGGAAGGGGGTCTTCTTGTACAGGGAGCGGTGACAGAGGTGATAGGGGTGACAGAGGTGGCATTGGTGCGGTCTGCCGTGAGCGGCAAGCTGATGGTACCACGACAGCCTGACCATCTTTGACCGCACCGCACCGTAGGCATCGGTTCTCCAGGTCGTAAGATCCGT
>JACMJB010000229.1 GCA_014380815.1 Armatimonadota bacterium | reverse complement strand
TCATCGGGCGGCACCGGCAGATCTGCGTAAACGCTGCCGTCTTTGAGCAGCAGATAAGCGGTCTCGTCCATCGACATGCCGTTGAATTTGGAATCGAGCAAAACTGCCGCAATCTTGGTGCTTGGTACCCCCTTCCCCGGCGCTGTCACCCACTTGAAGCGCGCTTTTTCCTCCTCGGCGGCGGCTTTGACTGCCGCCATTTGCGATTTGGAGGGCCGTTTCGTCGGCGGCGCGACCCACGTCAGCAGGGCGCGTTTAGTGGAAAATCCGGTCCCGTCCTCGGCATAAATCGCGGGTTTGCCGTTGGCGTCGCGGCCATAGTAGCAAAAGCCATCGTCGCCGTAGAAGCCCAGTCCCCACGTCCAGTCAATCGCAAGCCGCCCCGAGTTGCGGTTGTAGGAGGTATTTCCGACCTGTTCGTCGAAGAAGCGTTTTTTGACGTCGTTGTCGTTCTGGTCGCACAGGCGGTACTCGCCGTTCGGATAGATATAGACACGAAAGCGGTTGTAAAGCTCGTCATTACGGTACTGATTGCCCGCGTAAACGCCCGGCACCAGCTCCCCGCCAAGGCTTTTGAGCTTCTGGCGAACAATCGGCGGCGTCACCTGGATGTTGTCGCCCGTTTCGGCGCGGGCGCGCTTCATCATCGCAGCGACAATCGCCGCGTTTTCGTCTTCGTAGCGCGTCAAAAGCACCTCTTGGACGGAAAAAAGCGTGCGTGCGACGTGGATGTTTGCGCCGCCATCAAGAGAGACACCCAGAAACATCACGCCCAACGCCGAACCGTTTGGCCCGACATAAACACCGGTTCCCGACACGATGCGACCGTCCTTCATCTTGATTTGGAGCGGTTTCGCTAGCTGCCCCACCTTGGTACCGACTGGCCCGGCGAACTGGCGCAGCCATGCTTCAAGCGTTTTGCCCTCGCCCGGCGCCGAATCGTAAGCCGTGATGCTGTAAACCTCGCCGTTTCCCAAATCGGGCGGGGTGAAAGTCGTCGCACCATTGGCGCGGGTCTGGGTTTTCCAGCCGTTTGGCGCTTCGATCGGCGTTTGCGCAAGCGCGGAAGTCATCGCGCAGAGCATTACAGCGAGCAGGAAAGGCGGGTATCTCATGGCAAAATAAGAGCGCAAGTCAAGTGCGCAATTTAGTATAACAGACACAAACGCTGCGATGCGACTAATACGTGGGCCAGATACCAGGGGTCGCGAGTTCGATCAGGTGGTTGTCCGGGTCGCGGAAGTAGAGGCTGGTGCCGCCCCGATCCGTGACAAGCTCGCTTTCGATAGGGACGTCGTTTTCCGAGAGCTGGATGCGCCAGTTGGGGAGGTTGCTTTCCGAAATCGCGAAGGCTGCGTGGAGGCTGCCCTGACCATCGTGGGCGGGAATCAGGCCGCCGTGCATCGGAGACGGCTGAGTGGACGCTCCTATTTTGAACAGGAGCAGTATCTGACGGCTATCCGCAACCGCCATGCCGATCAGACGGTCATCGGCGAGCAGGCGCTTGAACCCCAGCACCCGCTCGTAGAACGCTGCCGATCGCTCGATGTCGGTGACGTAGAGCGCCGTCTCCAGAATCCCGTCAATCATCGCGGGCATTTCGCCTCTCCTTCAAGTAAAACCGCCCGGAATATCGCGGCCCGGCTATTTTGTGGTCAGCGCGGTAAAGATGCGGTGGTTGGCGATCGCTTCGTCGGTGGCGGCACGAGCGATCCGGGTGACCCGAAGACCTTCGCGAGCCGATGGCATGTTGCCCAGATTGCCGGTTTCCAGCGCGTGAAGCCACTCCCCGTACATCCCCGCGAAGTTCTTCTCATCCGCGCCCGGCAGATACTGAGTCCCCTGCGGCGTTCGCACCTCGAAATGCCAGCCCTCACGGTCGAAGCGGATGATCCCGTCCGTTCCGATAATGTGGTACGAGAAATGAGACAGAGATTCCGCGACGGTATGTCCATAGGAAAAGCTCATCTCGACCGCAGTGTGCACCCCGTTCTCATGATCGAGGTGAAGCCAGACATGGTCAGGCGCTTCATAGGTCTGATCTACCCAGGCTGCCGCCGACTGCTGGCGGATGACCTCCGCACCGGTCCACCAGTGGGCAAGGTCTATCTGATGGACTCCGCAGTCCACCATGGGGCCGCCTTCTTTCATGCGCCCGACCCGGATCGGCGATTCGATACGCTGACCATTCGGCAGATACTCGTACTTGCCGTGCAGATCCCAGAGGTAGATCAGCCGCATCGCGCGGACATCGCCGATCACCCGGTTTGCGATCATCTCCTTGATCCGAAGCGCGACCGGGCTGAACCGGTAGCAGAACGCGGTGGCGAACAGCAGGCCCGCCGAGTCCATGATTTCGATCATGGACTCGATGTCGGCGTCGTTCATCGCGAGCGGCTTCTCACAGAGCACCGGCTTTCCCCATTTTGCCGCCTCACGGACATTGTCAAAGTGGACGGGTGCCGGGGAAGTGACCGAGACGGCATCAATCTCGGAGGCGAAGAACGCATCGAGGTCCGTATAGCCATCGGCGTAGGGAAATCGCTCCTTGAAGCGTGCCAGTTGCACCGGATCGGGATCGTAAACCGAGGAAAGCACCAGCCCCGGTGTTTGAACGATAGCGGGCGCATGACCGTAGGTCGCGACGACGCCGCAGCCCATCAAGCCTATTCGTTTCAAGACGACAAGTCTTCTTTCTGCAAAGCTGCGATTCTGCGTCTACTGCGCCGCCCTCAGCCCGTTCTCTAAGCCAAGGAGTGACGCGCCAGCAGCGCATCTATCAGAGTGCCGGACCAGAAGTCCCGCTCCTCGTCATCTAAAAATTCAAAACGGATGCCTGCCTGGTTCGCCGACGTGCCATGCCACATGATGTCGGACAGAACAATGACCGCCCCTGCCGCACCTTTCAGACGAACCGGCGTCGGCCCGTCCGCCCAGGAAGGGAGAAAGTCCGTACGCGCGCCGCCGACACCAACATCCGAACAGTTTATCTTACACCACCGAGTTCCATCATGCATTTCGATGGTGATCCCCGGCGGCATGGCCCATCGCCGAAAGTCGCGGCGCTCCTGACCAGGAATCTTCTTCGCGTTGGAGAACCCGAACGGCTCTTCGGAACGAAGACGCTCCAGCAACAGCAGCGCTTCGTCCTGTCGGCGCAGAGCAGCCTCGGTCTCGCTATCTATCTCGAAATTCGATACTTCGTCAAATTCGTGGGACATATCAACACCCCCTTTCGTTTCAAGGAAATCATTCGTGTTTTACCCATTATCTCCTCTGGAAGCCGCCGCGAGCGGAACAAGCGGTGGAACCGTATCGTCGGAGATAACGACGCGCAAATCTTTCAGGAGGAACCGTAAATGGTCGGAATTATTTTTTCTATTCTTGTGATCATCGCCATCGCCGCTGGCATCGTCTGGCCCTTGTTTCGGCAGCGACAGACAGACCCTGTTCCCCTTCCTCTGGACGGCGACGCAGTGCTGCGACAGAGCGAAGTCGCGGTGGCGAAGCCCGTAGCCGGCGGGCAGCGAACCCTGGAACAGCTTTGCCCGCACTGCAGTTCGATGAACAGTGCTTCCCGCACGATCTGCCGCGAGTGTGAGAACCCGCTGCCCGTCCAGAGCTTTTCCGGTTTTCTCGGTGCGAACAAGCAGGAGACCATCCGGGAATTGACCCAGGCAGGACTCTTGCTGACCGGGATGATCCTCATCATTGTTCTGTCGGGATGGCTCCCCCCTTCCGGCAAGATCGCACTTATCGTCGGAACCCTGGCACTTCTCGGATTTCGGCTGAACAAGCATATCAGCGGGGATTGACCTTCCGCGCGGAACGGGCCGCGTTCTCCCCGATCCGTGCGCAGCGCAGCCCCCGTTCCTGAAACAGGGCGAGCAGACGGGGCAGGGCTTCCACCGACGTGCCAGCGCCGGGGCGCTCGTGCAGCAGCACGATGCTCCCCGGCGCGACCTTTTCCGCCACCCGTTTTACCAGGGTGGCGGCAGTGACCTCGTCATAGTCCCGTGGGTCAACGGACCAGGCAACGATCCGGCACCCAAGTCTTGCCGCGACTCTTCCCAGAATCGGTGTCTTGAAGCCGTAGGGCGGACGCAGCAGCAGTGGCGTCGGCAGCGCCTTTCCCGTTGCCTGTTCCACGCGGCGGCGGGCCTCGCCAAGGTCGGCCCGGATCTCCGAAGCGCTCTGCAGTACCATGGTGCGATGGTGCAGGCCGTGCAGGCCGATGGTGTGCCCCTCGTCCGCGATCCGCCGTACGATCTTCGGGTACCGAGACACTCGTTCCCCCACCAGAAAAAAAGTTGCCGTCACCTGCGCCTCCGCGAGCAGGTCCAGCAACCGCGGGGTTGTTTCCGGGTGCGGGCCATCATCGAAGGTGACAGCGACCACATCCCCCTCGGAGGGCGGCAGGCGAGAGAGAAACTCCCCGTTCTTGCCGCTGAGCCAGGAAAATAAGGGAGAGCGGGCATGGAACGTAGCGCCGAAATAGGCGGACAGCCCGGCACTCACCAGTCCTCCGATCCAGGGAATCACCCGCCAGAAGCCGCTGGGCGGCAGAAAGATCGCCAGCGAAACCAGGACCGGCGCGGTGAGCGCTGTTGTTTGCGCGGTGCGGATCGCGATGATCCGCACCACCGGGTTCGGTTCCGGTCCCTCCCCTTGCCAGAGCGACGGCGTATCTTTCAAAGCCGGTTTCGCCGACGTATCCGGGACCACATCGCCCGCGAGGCGATCGGGCCACAAAGGCGCGAAGGCACGAATACCTCTCCAATTCCGGTCCCCGTTCCGGTCCACGCCGCCGCGCCCGTATCGGACCCGCCCCAAGCCGCTTCCAGTTTGACCGGAAGTCTTCGGTAAAACGGGCCTTCGGAAAACGGACCAGCCTCTGGAAGAAATGTCGCGGTCACGGTCACACCAGGAGAAGGATACACCGACGCCGCAGTGACCGTCACCGGGTGCGTCAGACCATACGCGTTGGTTACCGGCGATTCCTTGCTGCCGATCGCATTTGCATTGCAGGCGATACATCCCCCCTGGGCATCGAAGAGGAGCGCCGTTACGCGCGGAACGGGCTGGCTGATTTCGGAGACATAGTACAAGATTACCGAGCGGGGAAGACCATCACCGCTGTCCACTTGTCCGCGCGCCCAGTACCAGGCAGCGACATCCCGCAGGGGCAGGGTCCCAAAATTATGGTCGTGGTAGCCGGCGCCGCGGAACGAGATCGGCGACGAATGGTTGATCTGAATGCGCGCATTCAGCGCGCATACAGGCGCGGTGCAAACCCAGGCGTGAGTGGCTTCGCGCATGCTGTCCCCTTCGGGGGAAAGATTGTCTCCTAAAAGGGGCATTTCAAAGGTCATCTCCGCCTCGATCCGTCCGCGCCATAGCCCCCGTTCGTGTATGGAAACACGCCACTTTCCCGGCGCATCATAGGTCAGGCGCGACCCGCCGACCGATACCTCGGGTTTGTCCGTATGGAAGTCCCCGTCGCGGTACAGATTGTAGGCATACGCACGCTCTTTCCATTTTCCGTTGACATTTTCGTGAAGGGTAAAGAAGACGCCGCACCAATCCATCGGATCGGGCTGGTTCCCCTCCGCGACAAACTTGTAGTAGGGGGTCATCGGAGAGCCGAGAAGGAAGATCGCGACCAGGGCATAGCGTCCATCGTCCGAGAAAGCATCGAAGTACCACCACTCATACGCGCCAGAAGGGGCTGGATCGGGGATATGACGGAAATCGTTCTCGGGACCGAACAGGATACGCAAGCGGCTTCTCTCGTGCCAATCACGGCGCATGGGCAGGATTTCCGCGGGGAAGCGGGAATGGTACCCTACTGCCGATGTGGAATTCTTTTGCGCCTCTTTTCATCCAGTGGATGAAGCAGGCGACACCGCTCCTAGTGTACCAAATATTCGCCAGCGTCTTTGTGACTTTCGCCACGATCAACGCTGCCTGCGACTGGTTCACCCTGCGCCGTCCTACCGACAGGCCGCGGACGGGACGCACCCGTGAAACGGTCGCTATTTGGCCCAGTCTCTCCGTACTGATTCCGGCACGCGATGAGGAGAAGACCCTGGCCCGGTGCGTCACGTCGCTCGCCTCTCAGCACTACCAGGGCACGCTGGAGGTCCTGATTCTGGATGACCATTCGTCGGACAGCACCGGCTTGATTGCGGGAGGGCTTGCCGCGAGCGATTCGCGGATACGGGCTTTCAAGGGCGGAGAACTCGCGGCGGGCTGGAAGGGCAAGCCAAACGCCCTGCGCCAGCTTGCCGCCCAGGCGACCGGTGACCTGCTGCTGCTCACCGATGCTGACTGTGTTTTCCAACGGGGAGCTCTGGAGGCATCGGTCCGGTTTCGAGAAAGTGCGCGCGCGGACTGCCTGTCTCTGATGCCCTACCTGGAATGCAGCAGTTTCTGGGAGCATGTGGTCGTGCCGCTGCAGTATTTCATTGTTTTTGTCACGCTGCCGGTCCGCAACGTCTACGCAAGCAAAAACCCGGCCTTCGCGGCGGCGAACGGCGCCTTTCTTCTGTTGCCGCGCTCGCTGTACGCCGACCTTGGCGGACATGAGGCGGTCCGGGCGGAGATGGCCGAGGACATCAAGTTCGCCCAGCACGTCAAGCGGCGTGGCTTTCGCCTGGTCTACGGCGATGGCTCCCAAGTGTACTCGGTACGGATGTACGAGTCGCTGCGCGGCGTTTGGGATGGTTTCTCGAAAAATCTGTTCCCCGCTATGGGTAAGAGCCTTCCCATTCTGACTGTGTGGGCGATATTTCTAATCGTGACACAGATACTGCCGTTTGTTTTCGTGGGTGCGGCGCTTGTGCTGCGCAGCCGCTCCCCTGCCCTGTTCTGGCTGCCGCTCGCGCATGTTGCCGCCGCGCTTTCCATCCGCACGGCACTTTCACTTCGGTTCCGGCAAAGGCTCTGGGCCGTGGTCACCCATCCGGTCGGATGGGGGATCACGATCGCTATTGCCATGAACTCGGCGTATTTGGCCTACTCCCGCAAAGGCCACTCCTGGAAAGGCCGTGTTTACGAAACGTAAGCACGCTGCCAAAACTCGCTGTCGTGTTTGGCAGCCCTCTTTAGCAAGTCCGTGTTCCATTCGATAAGGTTCGTGTGATGAAAACACTTCAACAACCCCAGCGAAGAGTGCTTGCCGCTTATGATGCAAGCGGCGTGACCGTCTACCAGGCGTTCCGGACGGAGACGGTTCGGGCGGCGACGGAGAAAGGCACCTTCGGAGCGGGCTTTTCGCTGGACCGGATGACCTGGATCAAACCATCCTTTGGCTGGATGCTCCACCGCTCGGGATACGCCTCGAAGCCGGGGCAGGAGGCGATCGCCCGTATCCAACTGTCGCACGAGGGGTTTCTTGCGATTCTGGCGCAGGCTGTCCCGACGCTCTACGCCGCCACACTGTTTTCCAGCAGCGCTGCCTGGAACGATGCCCTGGCCCGGTCCGACGTTCGCTGCCAGTGGGACCCGGATCGCGATCTGTTCGACCGAAAGCTCGAGCACCGGGCCATTCAGCTGGGGATCCGTGGCGAAACGGTGCGCCGGTATGTCCACGATTGGATTCTTGGCATCGAGGAGGTCACCGACCTTGCCCACGCGGTCCGCGATGCCGCGGGAAGAGCAGAGATGGCGTTACCGGTCGTCCCGATCGAGCGTGAGTATCCGGTCTCCGCCATGCTGGCGCGGACTCTTGGCTACGACAACTACGACGAAGCGCCGCCGGGAAATGGGACCGTGTAACTCTGCCGGACCGTGGGACGATCCAGAACGGCCCGCGCGCCGCCGGGCCAGATGATCTCCACCTGCTCCACCTGGTCCACCAAGCCGAGGCCGAAATGGGCGACCGGTTCCATCTGACAGAGGTAGCCGCTGCCAGCATCAATCGCGCGGCGCTGGATGCGCTGCGCAGTGGTCAGGGTAACCACCGCGCCGCGCGCCGGTGCGCCCGAAGCGGTGAGAGGCCGCACCCGGAGCCAGTGATGCTGATTTGGCGCGGTCTGGTAGAGCGAAAGCGGCTGCGCATCCGATTCCCCGTGGGAAAGCAGGAGTTCCAGACGCCCATCGCCATCGAGGTCCGCGACCGCTGCGCCCGTTCCCAGACCGAATGGCTCCAGTGCCTCCCCGATCGGCAGCATCACCCAGGAACGCTCCCCCCAGCCGAAGAGCCGGTTGGGCTGTCCGATGTTGTGGAAGAAGATCTCCTCGTAACCATCGTTATCGAAGTCGGCGGCGAGAACGGTCCGAACCCGCGAAGGGTCTGCCATTTCGGGCGTGGCGGCGTCCATAAATCCGCCCATCGGAGACTGCAGAAAGAGGCGGTTTTCGCCCTCCCAGTTTCCGACCGCGAGGTCAAAACGACCGTTTTGATCGGCGTCCAGCACCGCGATACCCCGCCCGTTTTCGTAAGGGTCCGCCACACCCATTGCCTCCGCGATCTCCTCGAACGTTCCGTTTCCACGATTGCGGAACAGGAAGTTCGGGCTGTTCTCGTTCGCGGCAAAAAGGTCCATGCGCCCCGGCAGCGAAATAAGGGGCAGTGAGACCAGCGACCTGCCGCCAGTCGTCCGGTTGATTCCTGCCTGTTCTGCCTGTTCCGCGAGCTGGTCCTTTCCTTCAGCGGTCCGCTCGTAGAGCCGCATGGGGCCGCCGTAGTTGGCAACCACGAACCCATAGCGTCCCTGACCAAACCGGTCTACTGCGCAGACGGAGCGCCCCGCTACCCGGTTGACCAGTGGTGCATTTTCCTCGTCCAGGAATAGATCCGCCCAGGCCCCGTTCCGCCACGCGAAAAGGCTGTCGCCCCATCGTTTCGTTCCGGCGAAGGTGTCCGTGTTCAGGACGTACAGTTCCTCACGCCCGTCCCCATTCAGATCCGCCGCGGCCACTCCGATGGACTGCCGTTCGCCGATCGCGAGAGCGCCGGGGGTTTTGTCGGTAAGCCGTGCGCCGTCCCATGCCAGCGCCCGGTTGGGGAAGCCGAATCCGGCGACAAAGAACGCGTCGCTTCCGTCGCCGTTCACCTCGAACACGCAGACGCCATAGCCGAGCAGGGGCGGGTTCGGCTGGATTAAGTCGCTTCGGTCTAGAAACACGCGCACCTGCCTTCTGACGGTGAGGGATGTCCATGGCAAACGAGCAGCACCACGGACGATGACGCCCCATTGTACGCCGATTGCCGGTTTAACGACCACCTGCACCGGAGCCATTAACTCGCGTTATACTGGGAGAAATGCTCCTGCACTCTGAAAACCTGCTGGAAGAAGCGCGCCGCCGCGACGCGGACGATCCGCTTCGCGCGTTTCGGGACCGGTTCTATCGGCCCGAAAACGGCGCGATCTACCTGGACGGTAACTCGCTCGGTCTGCTCAGCCGCGAGGCGGAAGCGGCGACCCTGCGGGTGCTGGAGGAGTGGAAGCGGAGTGCCATCGAGGGCTGGACGGAGGCATCCCCGCCCTGGTTTTTCCTTCCAGAACGGTTGGCGGAGCAGGTAGCCCCGCTGGTCGGGGCATCCGCGGACGCGGTGATCGTTACTGGCTCCACGACCGTCAATCTTCATCAGCTCCTGGCCACTCTTTTTGATCCCGGGGACACGGCACGTCCCTGGATCCTATCGGACGCTCTGGCATTTCCCTCCGATATTTTCGCGATCCAAAGCCATCTGCGGCTCCGGGGTCTGGACCCGGCTGCCTGCCTCGTTCGTGTCCCCAGTCGTGATGGCCTTACCTTGAGCGAGGAGGATATTCTGGAGGCGTTCACCCCGGAGGTT